>JADGQN010000529.1 GCA_017881765.1 Syntrophobacterales bacterium
GGATTACCAAGCGAAAGGAAGGCATAGCCTCAAAAAAGTTCAGTACTATGTTTCAGCCTGCTATATTCTAGTTCACGGCTGGACTAGATGAGGGAATAGAGATATCCTCCTTACCGCAGCTCTTTATTCAGGCAAGCAATCAAGGAGGAAACCAGGCTATGAGAGGTATACGGGGAAAACGAGTAACGATGGTGAAGGAAGGGACGCTGCTGGTGACGATAGACGTCGGCATGACCAGCAACAGGGGCTATTGCTCGACGATCGATGGCAGGGACATAAAACCCTTCAAATTCGACAATACAAGGGAAGGTCTCGATGTATTTTGGAGCATGCTGCTGACGAGCAAAAACAGGTTTTGTTGCAGCGACGTGATGGTCGGCTACGAATCGACCGGTCCCTATGCGGAGCCGCTCGTCCATTACCTCATGGACAAGCCGGTTACGATCGTCCAGGTCAACCCCCTGCACACGAAGAGAATCAAAGAGCTGAACGACAACTCTCCCTTGAAGACAGACGACAAGGATCCTCGGGTGATAGCCGATGTGCTGCGCCTCGGCCATGCCCTGAGCGTGGTCGTCCCCGAAGGCGATGCAGCCTACTTGAGGAGACTCAATAACGCGAGAGAACGGCACGTCGGGGAGCGTACCGCACTGCTCAACCAGCTCCAGCAATTGGTCTTCCTCGTTTTCCCTGAATTCAAAACAGTATTCAAGGATGTAACGGTCAAGACCCCCCGGCACATCCTGAAACGCTATACCACACCGGAAACGATAGGCGGTCTTACCAAGGACTCACTCGGTGAAGAGATCAGGAAGCGAAGCATGGGCAAGTTCGGAGTGCGAGAGGCGGAGCTCTTGATCAGCCGGGCGAGAGATACCATCGGTATCAAAGAAGGATTAGCAGGCATGGTCCTGGATATACACCATATCCTCGCGCAGCTCGAGACCGTGAACGGTTTTATAGAAGAGATAGAAGCTGAGATGGCGAAAGCACTCGAACGGATCCCTTCGAGTGCCAGGATCCTCTCGATGAAAGGGTTAGGGGTGGTCACCGTGGCGGGGCTCATCGGAGAGGTCGGTGACTTTTCAAAGTTCAGGACCCAGTCGGAGATCATGAAGCTCGCCGGACTCGACCTCTACGAGATAAGCTCCGGAAAGAGAAAAGGACACAGGAGGATATCGAAACGGGGGCGGAGCCTCCTTCGGAAGATCCTCTACAACGCGGCTATCTCGACCATCCGAAAGAACGGGATCATGTGTACGCAGTATGCAAAGCTCATCGGCAGGGGTATGAAGAGGACTTCCGCGCTTATTGTCATAGCCAAGAAACTCTTACGGATCATCCATGCGATGATGCGGGATGAACGTGACTACGTGCACCATTACGAATCTCCAAAGAGGGTGGTGATAAAAAAGGCAGCGTAAGGTAAACTAAACGTGGGCGGGGAGATCTTCGTTTTCTTCCATTGAGGCGCTTAGCGACCTCCCATTACAGAAACAGGACTCCCCGTCGACATCCTAACTCCGATTAAGCAGGGTAAAAGCGCCAGAGCGCGACTTTCCAAAATAAGGGTTGGGTAGGATGTCGTAGCACGACGGGGACAACCGCCTACAAGACAAAAATCCTAAACGCCTAACACAGATAAAAAGACTTGACTTGGATAAATAAGGAAGAATTTTTCGATTGGCAGGAGTCCTCAGAACACCAATAACTGAAATCCGGTGGGATAGATGGTTTCTCGATTTCAACGTGAGGTCATACTTCCGGAGAATGTTTAAAGCACGACCCGCGTCTGCTTTGGTATTGAGACGCGAAGGGTCGTTCCCTTACCGGCTGTTCTGTCTATTGCAAATGTTCCGTTTGAGCGAATAGGCCCTCTCACGAATGCCGAGAAGTCCGAAGGAGTGAGGCTTATGGTCATCCGAATGTGACGATAAAGGCTGTTCCGCTGCTTCTGTGAAGCTCTATGCTGCCGTCGAGCTGTTTGACCAGAGAGTTTATCAAGGTCAGCCCGAGAGACGGCGATTTTCGGAAGTCCACGTGCTCAGGGAAGCCGACGCCGTTGTCGCTCACGGTCAGCGTAATCCGGTTCGTGTTTCCTCTGAGTAATCCAATCGTAATCTCTCCTTCTTTTCCCTCCGGGAAGGCATGTTTCAGCGCATTGGAGACAAGCTCATTGATGATGAGACCGCACGGTATTGCCTCGGTGATGCCGAGGGAGATATCTTCAATAGTGAGCGTGAGTCGAACGGGACTATCGTCTTTTCTATGAGCATACTGGAGATCGGACACAAGCTTTCTTGTATACGCACCCATGTCGACGCTGGCAAGATTAGGTGACTGGCAAAGTCTTTCATGGATGAGGGCCATGGACCTGACGCGGCCCCGGCTTTCCCTGAGCGCCGAGACAGCCCCGGGGTGTTCTGTTCTCGTTGCCTGGAGGTAAAGGAGGCTCGAGATGATCTGGAGATTGTTCTTCACACGGTGGTGGATCTCTTTCAGGAGCACCTCTTTCTCCTCGAGCGATGCCCTGATCTTTTCGTCTGCCTCCTTGCGCTCGGTAATGTCCCGCACCACCAGGAGCAGACACTCCCTGTTGCCAATGGTTATTCTTGTTCCGTTCAGCTCAACCCAGAAGGTACTCCCGTCTTTTCTCCTGGCCCGCCATTGCAAAAGACCCGGTAGCCCTCTTGCCGCTTGTTCATAGTAGGCGAAG
>JADGQN010000530.1 GCA_017881765.1 Syntrophobacterales bacterium
GCTGCTCAATGACGAGGGGAAAGCAGCTATCTACGAATTCTTCCGTAAGACAGGGTGTCATCAACCGAACCACCATCTGATCGTTAAGAACAGCGTGCTTCGTGAACACCCCTGGGTAGCGATGGAACTCTACAAAGCCCTCCAGCAATCCAAAGAGATAGCGTACGAGCGGGCCAGGAAGGCCCAGTCAACCTATCTCTACTTCGGGGGGAACGACTGGAAAGAGCAAGCAGCCGTATTTGGAGAAGATCCATACCCACTGGGCATTCGGGCTATGCGAAGGACGGTCGAAAGGGCTATTGATGGTTCCCTGGAACAGGGGCTGATCAGGAAGCCTATCAAGGTTGAAGACCTTTACTTTCACACAACACTGGATACCTGATTACGCGATCCGGTGACGATGACCAACTACCTCTCTGCCACACCCATCATCGATAGCGACCATCCGTCGATCCGCGCCCACGCAAGAGATGCCCTGGCGAGGAGCGTCGATCCCAAGTCTTCGCGACTTCCGGAAAGAAGATGTGGTATAGTAGTTTCTAAAACACCTGAAGAATGTTTTCATTTATTGATGAGTAATAAACTGACGCGTTTGTCCTCCTTAAGATATTTTTCCGAGAAGAGATTTTCGTTGTCATGCTGTATCCAGCGCACGAAACGCAACTACATTCTTGAACGGAGGAAGTCATGAAACGATTTATGGTCATCGCCACAGCGGCCGCATGGGTAGTTCTGTTGAGCCTGACAGCCACAGCGGTTCATGCTCAGTCCTATCCCAATCACTCCATTCAAATGATTATCCCTATTCCCGCGGGCGGAGGGGGAGATGTAAACGGCAGGATCCTTGTGGATGAGCTGGGCAAAATCCTCGGCCAACAGGTCATCGTGACGAATAAGCCGGGCGCCTCAGACACCATGGGGACGGATGCCCTGGCCAAGAGCAAAAAAGACGGGTATACGCTGGGGTATACGAGTTCGGCAGCAATGGTCTATTCGCGGGTGACCAATCCCGAGACGGTTCCCTATGATCCGATCAAGGATTTTGATCCTCTGGCTCTTCATACGTTCTTCCCTCTCTCTGTGGCCGTACAGGCCAATTCACCGTGGAAGACCTTTAAAGATTTGGTCGATTATGCCAAGAAAAATCCGGGCAAACTGCGCGTCAGCACCGCCGGCGTCGGAAGCACGTCGAACTTCGATGTGGAGATCGTTCAATCGCTCACGGGCGCGCAATTCACACATGTGCCCTTCAAGGGAGGAGAAGCAGTTGTGACCGCCCTCCTGGGAGGCCACGTGGAAGTGAGTTTCGATATCGTGGGTAAGTTCCAGCCTCATGTTGACGCGGGGAAGCTCCGACTGCTTCTGGTCAGCAGGAAACTTGCCAGCCTTCCTAACCTTCCCACCATAACGGAATTAGGCTATAAGCGGGATTTGCTCTCGGGCTGGCATGCCATGTTCGGTCCCGCGGGTATGCCGGAGGACGTGAAGAAGGTCCTCGTTCCCGCGATAGAGAAGGCGGTAAAAAATCCCGAAGGGAAAGCCAAGATTGAAAAACTGGGATATGTTGTTGAATACAGGCCACCGGCCGAATTGCGAAAATTGATCATCGACGATTATGAGACAGCCCACGGAATCGCGGTGAGATTAGGCTTGCAGAATAAGTAGCCTCTGGCGGCAGATAGACCGTTGTTATACCAATTTGCATTCAAGATGGACGACCCAGCCTCCGGCCGGGTACCCCGGGCGGCAGCGAGGAGCCGACGCAGGCGTATTATAAGTACGTCGAGGAGAGTGACGCAGCGACAACGAAGGTATACGCTTGAATGCGAATTGGTATTAGACGTGCGGTGACCAAGGAGATATCTGATGAGCAAGGCAGACAAGATAAGCGGCTTTTTCTGGCTCTTTTTCGGGATACTGGTGAGCGTTGAATCGGCCCGTCTGGGGCTGGGGACGCTTCACCGTCCTGGCCCTGGATTTCTTTTTTTCTATACAGGGATCTTTGTTACGATCATCGCCCTAATCATCCTCACAAGAGCATTCCTTACCAAGAAAATGGAAGGAACCAGGGAGAGCATTTTTGGGGCGTCTCGAAATATCTGGAAAGCCGTTTACGTTTTGATTGCCATCTTTCTGTATGCCCTGCTTATGGAACCGCTGGGGTTCATTCCGGTGACTTTGTTGTTATTCCTTTTTATTCTGGGAATTCTTGAAAGAAAGCGATGGATTGTGGCCGTTCTGACAAGCATCGCCGTGACCGTGGCAGCTTACCTGATCTTTGAGACTGCTTTGCACTCGCAACTGCCCAAGGGAATCCTCGAGTTCTTAAGATTCTGAAGACGGAAGGTTAAGCTATGGATGTGATGCACAACATGCTTTTCGGATTTCAAGTCGCCTTACAACCTATCAATCTCATGTACTGTTTCATGGGAACCCTCATCGGGACACTGGTAGGTGTTTTGCCCGGTTTGGGGCCTGCTGCTGCCATAGCCTTGCTTCTGCCCTCCACCTTTCATACGACACCCGTTTCAGCAACGATTATGCTGGCCGGGATCTACTATGGCGCCATGTACGGCGGTTCCACGACCTCCATCCTGGTGAATATCCCCGGAGAGGCAGCCTCTGTCGTCACCTGTCTGGACGGCCACCAGATGGCCCTCAAGGGAAGGGCGGGTCCCGCCCTCGGGATTGCCGCTTTCGGCTCTTTTATTGC
>JADGQN010000017.1 GCA_017881765.1 Syntrophobacterales bacterium
TGTCTACTTCTGGGTTGATGGGATCTACTTCAATGTCCGGCTGGAAGAACCGGACACGAACCGGATGTGCTTCCTTATTGTCATGGGTGCACGGGAGAACGGGAAGAAAGAGCTCGTGGCCATCTTAGACGGGTACCGCGAGAGCAAGTCGTCATGGCTGGAGGTTCTGCTCAACCTGAAACAGAGAGGGCTCACCGAGGGACCAAAGCTTGCCGTCGGCGACGGGAGCTTGGGCTTCTGGGCAGCACTCCCGCAAGTCTACCCCGAGACGAAAGCGCAGCGCTGCTGGGTCCACAAGACCGCGAACGTCCTGGACAAGATGCCGGCAAGCGTGCAGCCGAAGGCCAAGGAAAAGATCCACGACATGTACATGGCGCCGACGAAGGAACAGGCATTGGTTGCCTACAACTCTTTCCTCACGCTCTACGGTACGAAGTTCCCGAAGGCCTGTGAGTGCCTCACCAAGGACAAGGACGTGCTCTTCACCTTCTATGACTTCCCCCTGCCGAGCACTGGATCCACCTGAGATCGACTAACCCTATTGAATCAACCTTTGCAACGGTGCGACATAGAACCAAGAGGACCAAAGGTTGCGGCACCAGGCTGGCAACGTTGACCATGGTCTTCAAGCTCTGCAAGCAGGCGGAGAAAACCTGGAAAAGGATCAAGGGATACCGGCTAATTGCCAAGGTGATTGAAGGAGTCAGATTCGTAGACGGTGAATTAGTAGACGAGGCGATACGGGTTGCGTGAAGCCATGAGCGGCGCTCACCCGTATCTACATGGGCTTATTAGTTGAGTTTTTTAGGTATACTGTCTATTTTAGGTATACTACCTCATTAAGGTGTGTTATGCTAAAGGAGCAGGACGCACGCACACCGTAAGGAGGACAGCCATGGCTCACCAGGAAAAGCAACGAGAAGCACAGCCCGGAGGTGTGCCTGCCTCGCTCTTCACGCGGCGCGGTACGGCACGGTACCAAAAATGGACACCTCCCGTCGATGCTCCATTCGCGGCCGGAGGGGACATCCACATCGAGGTGCCCCTGCACGTGGCGATGGCCGGATACCTCACCCACGGCGCCAAACTGCTCTATGGGCTGATCCGGTTCTGTGCGCACGGCAAGGCGTGGGCCAATCCGTCGCTGGCAACGCTCTCTCGGGGCACCCGGCTTGCGCAGTCGGGCGTACAAAAAGCGATCAAGGCTCTCAGCGCGTGTGGGTACATACGGCCCGTCAAAACCGATCAGGACCGGATCGATCTCAAAGCTGCAATGCACAACTACTATGACGACTACAGGAAAGAGCCGGGGGGCTACAATAGAGAACTGGAACGTCTCGGACTCACGCGGCCGCGAGAAGACAATGAACTGGGGGCGAACATTTACCTGCTTGCCTGGAATAAGTACTGGGACCTGGCCTGGAAATGGCACGCGGGCGCGTGGAAAACTGAAAACGAACGGCGGACACTGATGGACTACGTGAGGCATGGCTTGCCCGAACATCGTAAGGCGAGGAAGCCGCGGGGCACCGGGATGGTACAGCCGGTCCAGTCGTCTACCCAAGGGGTCGCGCCGGCTCCTGCACCGAGGCCGGCCGAAGAATCGTCGGTTCCGGTGGAGCAGGGTTCAACGATCGTCTCCTCGAGCGACATAGAAGCCGTAGAGGCATTCGCAATCAAGAGGATAAAGGACCTGACCGGCTTTGACAAGCTCATAACGCCCGAGGAACACACCGCCATAGAGCAGGCACTGCCGCGCGTGGACAAGAAGGGGCGCCCGTTGGACGTGAGGCAGTTGCGGGTCTTGATCGGCTGGTATCTAAAAAGCAAAGCACGGCAAATACGCAGGGCCTTGGGGGATTTCCCACCGGCAACATACCCAAAATTTTATAATAAACACCTTAGCCTCGTAGAGGCATGCTCCGAACGCACGGAAGACGAGTGTCGTACTGCCCTAGAGTCACTGTTGTACCGTACGATGAGGATCAGCAGAAAGGATATGACCGAGGAAGAGCTCGCCCAAAAGAGGCTGAAGTACTTTCGCGACGGCGTGAATAGAGCCGGGATGGATGCACTGGATGTGCCCTTAGCGCTCCATGTCTACATAAAAAGCGGGAAGGAAAGGCATAGACGCGCATGAGGAGGATACGGTTCGAAGCAATTGCCAACTTTTGCGGCATATCGGATGATTGCCAAGCCCACCAAGGCATGAGATCCGTTACCGGCGAAGTAGTAGACAGGAGATAAAGGCTGTATGGCGAACAATATTAGGGTGCGTGAAAAATTCTCATCCACAACTATTGACAGTACTCCTTCGCAGGGTCCGTACGGTCCAGAAAAGCAGCCCCAATCCGATAACGGCAAGCACCCCGCCAACAACTTTTATAGGTGCCGGATTGGCCAATATCTTTGAATGTCCCAGCACGTGGTCCACCCAAACAGCAAACTTTAACCATACAATGCTAATGACCGCGCCCATCGGGCCGACGCCAAATAATTTTTGTAGTCTGCTGATATCCATGACGCACCCTTTCGAATCGATGTTACCTGATTTCAGCTGTCAATACAAAAATGCCTAACAATATACGGTGCTCGTATTTCCTGACATTAGAATATCAACCATAAGGAATTGGAACAAGAAATGTGTGATGAAGTGGTTATTTAATGTGATGAAGTGGTTATTTCTGACGGTCCCTACTTGGAATTGTTAGCCAATATCTAAAAAACCAAGCCGGCTTTCCGGCACCCTATTATCATGGAGCTGAAACAGGAGATTCTGCATGGGTCAGTTCTCCATTACCACCGCAACTTTCCAACCATGGGAAGCAAGGTCTGATTCACTCTTTCACTCTTTAGAAGAGGAAGCAGCAGGTGAGCATCCCAGCTGCCGAGAGCACCTGCAAAGCCTGTATCGAGTGAACTGCGGGATTCCATCGATTGCCAAGGGAAAGCTGCATATGAACCTGTATTGGTCAACTACACACGTCCTGAAGTTTTTCGCTATCGGCCTATTCGACTCAATCTGGCCCAAGGAATCGCGCAGATAGGCCTCCGAGAAATAATTTCACGTAAGAGGTCAACATCTATTGCAGCCCACCGGGTGGCCAAGCCGGGCATAACGCCCAATTCGGGAAAGGTAGCGAAACTACAGCCACCATGAGCAAGGCGTGATGTGAAATGGAAGACCGCCTAATGTTCAGGGTTTCATTGCCGATAATTGTATTGACAAATTAAAATTATCATTTAAAATATACGCTTGCACTGGCCGGGAGGGTGGAAATGAAGATCGAGAGACAAGATGCCGTGAGGACACGTAAAGACCTGCTGATGGCTGCAAGCGATATTTTTGCTAAAAGAGGCTTTCGTGATGCAACGATTGCGGAAATCAGCCAACGGGCAGGAGCAAACATTGCATCGGTAAACTACCACTTCGGTGATAAGGAAACCCTTTACAGAGAGGCGTGGCGACAGTCCTTTCGCGACTCAATCAAAGCGCATCCACCTGATGGCGGCGTGGATCTGAACGCCCCACCCGAACAACGTCTCAAAGGACAAGTGGCCGCGTTGCTGCGCAGGATTACCGATAGCGATAACAAAGGGTTTCTGATCGTAAACAAGGAACTTGCAAACCCGACCGGACTGCTGGAAGAAGTGATGCGGGAAGAGATGAGACCTCTGCGCCGGAGAATCATGACACTGGTGCGCGAAATCCTCGGACCGGACAAGTCGGAAATAGACGTTCGATTCTGCACTATGAGCGTAGCAAGTCAATGCGTCATCCCCGCCTTCACTAACATGGTGGAAAAACCGGAGACCGATGGCGAAAACGAGTCCCTGAGGATTGATGACATTGAAGCCTATGCCGAGCACGTAGTAGTCTTTTCCTTAGCCGGGATGGGCGCAATACGGGGTAACACCCGCAAGAGCGGCGGCCTACAACGACCCCGCCCTCTTGCTCCCGACAGCCCCGAAAATAATACGCGCAAGACCAGAAGAGCAAGATAGGTTAGGCAATCGCGTGCGAAAACAGACATTCAAACCACAGAGGTTTATATGAATACTACTAAGAAATTCTTAAGTAAGGCCCCCTCACCCTCGCCCTCTCCCTCCAGGGGAGAGGGTTGTACTATTTCTCCGCCCTCCAGGCAAGAGGGTTGTACTATTTCCCCGCCCTTGAGGGGAGGGGATGAAGGGGAGGGTGATGTATGTGGCTTTACTAATGACCGCATTAGTAAATGCGGATCAAGAGTGCCTTACGCCATTGGGCTTCTCATCTTTCTTCTTTTTCTTAACGCCTGCGGAAAACCGAAGGAAGGCGCTGGACCGCCGCAGGGGGGCACCCCCGAAGTGGCTGTGGTGGTCCTACAACCGGAGCCGGTCGTGATCGATACTGACTTGCCCGGGCGAACGTCCGCTTACGGTGTCGCGGAGGTGCGGCCGCAAGTGGGGGGCATTGTCCAGAAACGCTTGTTTACTGAAGGGTCTGATGTCAAGGCGGGTGAAGTGCTCTATCAGATCGACCCCGCTCCTTATCAGGCGGCCTACGATAATGCCAAAGCAGCGCTCGCAAGGGCCGAAGCCAATCGTCCGGCTGTCCGATCGAGGGTTGAGCGTTACAAGGAGCTGGTTGCCATCAACGCAGTCAGCCATCAGGATTATGATGACGCGGCGGCGGCCCTTAAACAGGCGGAAGCTGATGTCGAAGTCTACAGGGCGGCACTGGAGACGGCACACATCAACCTGGCATACACCCGCATTACGGCGCCCATATCCGGTCGGATCGGCAAATCGAATGTGACCGTAGGCGCTCTCGCAACAGCCAATCAGGGTTCCGCCTTCACGACCATCCAGCAGCTCGATCCGATTTACGTGGATGCGATGCAGTCGAGCGCCAATCTGCTGCGGCTCAAGCAGAACATAGCAGCCGGGCGGATCAAAGGCGGCGGTCCCGGACAAGCACGGGTCAAGCTGCTTCTTGAAGACGGCACCGCCTACCCATTGGAAGGGAACCTGACGTTTTCCGATATTACGGTCGATGCCAGTACCGGATCTTTTATCATCCGGATGATCTTTCCGAACCCGAAGTATACTCTTCTGCCGGGCATGTATGTGCGCGCCCTTATCCAGGAAGGGATGGTCGATCGTGCAATTCTCGCCCCCCAGCAGGCTGTCTCCCGCGACCCGAAGGGGAACCCCCTCGTGCTGATCGTGGATGCTGAAGGCAAGGTTCAGCAGCGGATGATCACGGTCGATCGCGCCATCGGCGACAAATGGCTCGTCTCCTCAGGTCTTAAACCCGGCGATCGGGTGATCGTCGAAGGCGTCCAAAAAGTACGCCCCGGCGCTTCCGTAAAGGTTGTCCCCTTTGATGCCGGTCGCAAGGACGGCCCGGAGGCCGCGAAGACAACCCAGCCACCGGCCCAGCCACCCGCAAAAGCGAATTGAACGGAGGAACCTGATGTTATCGAATTTCTTTCTGGACCGTCCCGTTTTCGCCTGGGTCATCGCCATCATCATAATGCTGGCGGGCGGTCTCGCGATCCACTTTTTGCCCATATCGCAGTATCCCCCCATCGCGCCCCCGTCGATCTACATTCAGAGCTTTTATCCAGGCGCCTCGGCGGAGACCGTGGAGAACACCGTAACCCAGATCATCGAGCAGAAAATGACCGGCCTCGACAAGATGCTTTACCTCTCCGCCACCAGCGATTCGGCCGGTAGCTCCCGCATCGAGTTGACCTTTGCACCGGGGACCGATCCGGACCTTGCCTGGGCCAAGGTGCAGAACAAGCTCCAGCTCGCCATGGCCGGCCTGCCCGCCGTCGTCCAGCGCCAGGGTATCACGGTCGGCAAGGCCACCAGGAACTATCTCATGCTCGTGGGCCTGGTTTCGGAAGACGGCAGCATGGACGGCAACGACCTGATGGACTATCTCCAATCGAACCTGGAGAAGGTGGTGGCGCGGGTACCCGGCGTGGGTGAGGTGGAGGAGTTCGGATCCCAGTATGCCATGCGCATCTGGCTTAATCCTGATAAGTTGACCGATTATTCTCTGACGGTGGACGATGTCGTCACGGCCCTCAGCGCGTACAATGTGGAGGTCTCCGCCGGCCAGTTCGGCGGGGCGCCGGCAATGGCAGGTCAGCGTCTGAACGTCTCCATCGTTGTCCAGAGCCTGCTTAAGACCCCTGATGAGTTTGCCGCTATCCCCGTCCGTGTCAATCCTGATGGCTCCATCGTGCGGATCAGAGATGTGGGACGGACTGAGCTGGGAACCGAAGCCTACGATATCAAGACCTTTTACAACGGGAAGCCCTCCGCCGCCATGGCCATCCGGCAGATCGCGGGCGCCAACGCCCTGAATACGGCCGATGGAGTAAAGGCAAGACTGAATGAGATGAGCCGGTATTTCCCGCACGGCATGAAGGTCGTCTATCCCTACGATACCACCCCCTTTGTCAGGGTAGCCATCGACGAGGTGGTCAAGACCCTCCTTGAGGCGATCCTGCTGGTCTTCCTGATCATGTGGCTTTTCATGGGGAACATCCGGGCCACCCTGATCCCGACCATCGCCGTGCCCGTGGTGCTCCTGGGAACCTTCGGGGTGCTGGGGCTTTTCGGCTTCTCCATTAACATGCTGACCATGTTTGCCATGGTGCTCTCCATCGGGCTTCTGGTGGACGACGCCATTGTAGTAGTGGAAAACGTGGAACGGATCATGAGCGAGGAAGGGCTTTCGCCGAAGGAAGCCACCCGCAAGTCCATGGGGCAGATCACGAGCGCCCTTATCGGTATCGGGCTTGTGCTCTCGGCGGTCTTCGGTCCCATGGCCTTTTTCGGCGGTTCGACCGGTGTCATCTATCGTCAGTTTTCCCTGACCATTATCGCCGCAATGCTCCTGTCCGTACTTGTGGCTTTGATCCTGACGCCGGTCCTCTGCGCTACCCTGCTCAAGCCGGTGGCAGCGGGGCATGAACCCGCGGAAAATGCCGTGCGTTTCCTGCGACCTTTTTTCTCGTGGTTCGATCGTGTTTTTTTTCGGACCAGAGACCGGTATGTAAAAATCGTCGAACGCTCCTTTTCGAGAAAACTACGCTACTTCGTTATCTATATTCTGATCGTGGCGGCTGTGGGGATTTTTTTCCTTCGTATGCCCACAGCCTACGTTCCCGATGAAGACCAGGGTATCTTGCTCGCCCAGGTAATGTTGCCGACGGGCGCCACCCTGGAACAGACCCAGAAGGTCGTGGACGAAATACAGCGCTATTTCCAGGAAAAAGAAAAAGATGCCGTGGAATCGGTCATGACTATTCCCGGTATCGGCTTTTCAGGAAGGTCACAGGCCAACGGCATTGTATTTGTCATGCTCAAGGACTGGAAGCTCCGCACGCGCTCAGACCTGAGGGCCAAGGCCGTTGCGGAACGGGCCACGAAGGCCTTTTCCCGGATGCGTGACTCTCTGGTGTTCACCTTCCCGCCGCCATCCGTGATCGAGTTGGGTAATGCCACCGGATTCGACTTCCAGTTGCTGGATCGGGGTGGGCTCGGTCACGACAAACTGATGCAGGCCCGCAACCAGCTTCTCGGTATGGCTTCAAAAGACGCGCGCCTGACCAAAGTCCGGCCAAACGGCCTGGAGGACGTGCCCCAATACCGGGTCGACGTGGACTGGGCAAAGGCCGGCGCTCTCGGCGTTCCTATTACCTCCATCCATAATACCATCTCGGAGGCCTTCGGCAGCGCTTACGTAAACAACTTCGTTCAGGGTGGCAGGGTCAAGCGGGTATTCGCGCAGGCCGACGCTCCCTTTCGCATGCTGCCCAAGGACCTGGAAAAATTGTACGTACGTAATGGCGCAGGGAAAATGGTTCCCTTTTCTTCTTTTGCCTCCGGCCGCTGGACGTCCGGTTCTCCCAGGCTGGAGCGTTTTAACGGCTTTTCATCCATGAACATCTGGGGCGAGCCGGCGCCTGGAAGGAGCTCCGGTGAGGCGATGAAGGCCATGGAAGAAATGGTCGCAAAATTACCCCCGGGGATCGGTTTTGAATGGAACGGGCTTTCCTATCAGGAGCGGATGTCAAGTTCCCAGGCGTTCCTCCTGTATGTTTTTTCCATCATCGTAATCTTCCTGTGTGTGGCGGCCCTGTATGAGAGCTGGCCAATACCGCTCGCTAATATGCTGATGCTGCCGCTGGGTGTATTCGGCGCGACCCTGGCGACCTGGCTGCGGGGTATGCCCAATGATGTCTACTTCCAGATCGGGTTTCTCACTACCCTCGGCCTGACGACAAAAAATGCCATCCTTATCATCCAGTTTGCAAGGGAACGAATGGCGCATGGAGAAGGCTTGATAGAGGCGACCCTTGGGGCGGCACGGGTGCGGCTGCGCCCGGTCATTATGACCTCGCTCGCTTTTTTCTTCGGCGTCCTGCCGCTGGCCATCGCAACAGGCGCCGGCGCCGGCGCAATGAAGGCCATCGGCACCGCCGTTGCCGGCGGGATGCTCTCCGCCACCTTCATCGACCTCTTTTACATTCCGTTGCTCTTTGTCCTCGTATCCCGCACGTTCAAGACGAAGCAAGCGGACAAGGGACCCGGGCATGGGCCGGATTCTACGACTACTTCGGAGGGAGAGCAGATATGATACGAAATGCGCTATTGATTACTCTGGCGATCGTCTGCTTCGCCGGCTGTACCATGGCCCCCCACTACGCCCGTCCCGCACCGCCGGTTCCCCCCGAATGGCCGAGCGGCCCCTCCTACAAAGGTGTTGCTGACGGGCAAACCGATCAGGCCGCGAGCGACATCGGGTGGCGCGAGTTCTACGCCGATGAACGCCTGCAAAAGGTTATCGCCCTTGCCCTTACAAACAACCGGGATTTGCGGGTAGCGACATTAAACATTCAAAAGACGCAGGCTCTTTATCGCATCCAGCGTGCGCAACTATTTCCCCAGGTGGATGCCTCCGGCGGCCTGAGCAGGCAGAGAGTGCCGGCCAATATCTCCCAGTCGGGTGAGTCCATAACTCTAAGCCAATATGACGTCAGCCTGGGCGTGAGTTCCTGGGAGCTCGACTTTTTCGGTCGCATCCGGAGCCTCACAGCGAGTGCCCTGGAGCAGTACCTTGCTACGGAGCAGGCCCGCCGCAGCGCGCAAATCTCGCTGGTCGCCGAAGTAGCAAACGTCTATATGACCCGCGCCGCGGACCGTGAAAGTCTGAAACTCGCCCGATCAACCCTGGAAGCCCGGCAGACCACCTACACACTGATCCAGCGTCGTTTTGACGTGGGCATTGCCTCCGGGTTGGATCTGAGTCAGGCCCAAACCGTGCTGGAAGGGGCACGGGTTGATGTCTCAACCTATACCCGCCAGGTGGCCCTTGATGAAAATGCACTGAACCTTCTGGTCGGTTCGCCCGTGCCTGCCGACCTCTTGCCTGATGACTTCAATACGGTTACGGCGCCAAGGGATGTTTCGCCTGGAATCTCCTCCGACGTGCTCCTGGGCCGACCCGACATTCTTCAGTCCGAAAACCTGTTGAAGGCCGCCAACGCCAACATCGGCGCCGCACGGGCGGCTTTCTTCCCCCGCATTGCTCTCACCGCGGCCGCGGGCACAAGCAGCAGCGAACTGTCCGGCCTGTTCAGAGCCGGTTCGAGCGTCTGGCTCTTCGCGCAGCAAATCGATCTGCCCATCTTCGACGCTGGTGCAAGATGGGCAAACCTGAAGGTGGCTCAGGCTGATCGTGACATAGCCCTCGCCCAGTATGAGAAGGCCATTCAGGTGGCTTTCAGGGAAGTGGCCGATGCGCTCGCTCAACGGGGAACCGTGGGGGATCAGATCGCGGCGCAGGAAGCGCTCGTTGGAGCCTGGGCGAACGCCTATCGTCTCTCCGATGCCCGTTACATAAAGGGAATTGACAGCTACCTGGGCGTCCTTGATGCACAACGCTCCCTCTACGCGGCGCAGCAGGGTCTCATCACCCTGCGCCTGGCGAGACTCACCAATCTGGCGACGCTCTACAAGGTATTGGGTGGGGGATGATCATGCCTCCGTGCCGGTTCCCGTTCGCCTATCCTCTGCACTTTTTACAAATTTTCCAGGACTATTCCCAGCTGCAGTATTTTCCTTGAGAATCCTCCAGCGCTGTTCAATGTGTGCAGGTACGTTCCGTCTGCCCGCTTATAGCTGATCAGCCCTCCTTCATCGAGTCGAGCCACCACTACCATATCCCTTGCACCTTCAACATGAAACTCTAATAACGCTGCTACAGGCCCCACAACAGACTCCGGTGGCAGATCGGGCCGGACACCGACCAGCAGGAATCTGCCAGGACAGTTGCGGATCGGCTTCCAGTTCCATTGTATCACAAGTTCACAAAACGTCATGTTGTCAGGACCTCGTTGATCCGCGGCACAGGGCATGATCGTGTCGCTTCTTGGAATCGGTGACGGCCTGCGGCGGGAATTCGTAGTTTTTTTCGGCAACGCAGGCCGCGCAGCACCTTCCGTCACAGAAACTTCATCAGTGCCTCGATCGTCTCTTCGGGCCTTTCCTCCAGTACCCAATGTCACAGAATAAACCCTTCCATGGAAGCTCCTGGAGAGAAGAATATCTCTTCCCAGCTCGATATCGTAAATCTCCTTGGTGATGCTTTCTGGAGCATTTTGATTCCTGACAGCTGGGCTTGTCCGGAATCACCCCTGTTTGAAACATAATTTGAGAAGGAGGGAAGTCAAGGGTTCAGAGGAAAAGGCGGTCAGTAGTTGACATTCATGACTATGTAACCATCTTCTTCCGAAAAATGTGCGTTGCAAACGGAAAAGCTGCTGCAGCCACAATAACGATACACATCGCCATGCAGAGTGGCGACTCCCAAAGACCATTCAGATTGCCCTTGGAGATGATGAGCGTCTGCCGGAGCGACCTTTCCATCACCGGACCCAGCACCAGGCCCACAATCAACGGGGCCGGCTCATAATCGTACTGAGCGGGCGAAGCTGACGAAGGAACAGAACAGGGCGAGCAAGGATGTTTACAGGCTGAAACATAACAAGAGACAGACGAACACGCAGTAGAAACAGGGGAGTACAGCTTCGCCGCCAAAAAGCGGTAAACAAATCGCCAATGCCGGTGGGGTGTGAAGAGAAAGGCGCCGTTGACACAGAAGCAAGAACCGATGTAATGTACACAACGACCGGCGTCGACGGGGGTGGCCACTTTCATCGTATTGCGTGGCCGGATTGCTCCGGAACGGATGGCCGGTTTGGATCATAACGCGTGGCCGGCTTCACCGGAATACACAGGAATGTTTTGGACCCATCAGCGATACGTCACATTTTAAACAACTCATTCGGCATTCAATCCTTTCGTCACGGCCAATTGGCGATTATCTCGTCGGTTTTGAGCAAACGGGACACGCTGGCCGTAATGCCGACAGGCGGAGGAAAATCCCTTTGCTACCAACTCCCCTCCATCTGTCAGAAGGGGATTACGTTGGTGATAACACCTCTCATCTCACTCATGAGGGATCAGGTGTCGGCCTTGAAGGCAAAGGGAATCCCCTGCGGCTGCATTAATTCCGGTCAGGACGCGGCCGAGAACCGACGGGTTTTTCACGAGCTTAAGGCAAGTGATTCATTCCTACTCTATCTGTCTCCCGAACGCATTCAGAAACCTGGTTTTGAGCAGTGGGTGAAAACAGCACCTATCTCGCTGTTTGCCGTTGATGAAGCTCATTGTGTATCCCAGTGGGGGCACGATTTCAGACCGGATTACGGCAAGCTCAATCTGCTTCGCGCGTTGCGCCCTGATGTCCCCATTCTTGCCACCACGGCCACGGCTACGCCGCAGGTTTTGAGAGACATCGCTAAACAACTGGCGCTGAAGGAACCAAGTCAGCATGTCTACGGCTTCTATCGCCCCAATTTGTATTACCAGGTTGAGTACTGCGACGACGAGGCAGAGAAGATGGCCCTTGTCCGGGAAGCGCTGAACCGGACACCTAAGGGAAGAATTATCATTTACGCGGGAACACGAAAACAATGTGAGGATCTGCATAGTGAACTGTGCACGCGGTATCCCGGCGTTGAGTACTACCATGCGGGGCTTTCAAGCGAAGGGCGAGACTCCATACAAGACCGATACGACAAAGGCACCGTCAGAATATTGGTGGCCACAAATGCGTTCGGCATGGGCGTAGATAGCCCGGATGTCAGGCTCATCGTTCACTATCAGATGCCGGCGAATCTGGACTCGTATTATCAGGAAGTGGGCCGGGCAGGCCGGGACGGGGAGCACTCCACTTGTCTTCTCTTATACGCAAAGAAAGATCGCGGGCTTCAGTCATTTTTCATACGTGAAAGCAATGCCCCGATTGAAATCAAGAACGCACGTTGGAAATCGCTGGATGCCATCATTCAGTACGCCGAAGGTGGTGAATGTCGCCATTCCGGAATTCTCACGTACTTTAAAGATGTCGATCGAATTCAGTCCTGCGGTCATTGCGATGTGTGCGATCCCGGCTCCCCGAGAAAAGTGCCACATGCCTTCGTGGCTCCGGTAAAGACAATCACCCGGAAGGGAAAATCAAAGGAGAAGAAATCTCGAATCGAGAGAGTTGCAACTCCTCTGAGTGCGCAAGAATCCGCGAGGATGAGGGCTATTAAAGAGTGGCGACTCGAATATGCAAGGTCACAAGACATGCCGGCCTTTTTGGTTTTCAGCAACCGGACATTGGAAGACCTGGCCAGAAAGGCGCCGGGAACGTTAACCGAGTTGGAAGAAGTGTATGGGCTGGGCCCGCAGAAGATCGAAGTGTTTGGAAAAGAACTGCTCGAAATCCTCCATGAGCCAGCCTGAGGCTGATCAGCAAGGCGTCGCCGGCTCTGAGGCAACGTGCACTATGGACATCCCTCGGTATCTTCAATTGGCGCAGTTACTGAATAATTGACGTCCCTTGCTCGCAATTCAGGGAGCGCGGTTCCGCACTTGTTTCAGAAAACCCGATGGGTTGCAGAGATAGACATCCATGTTGGAAATCCGTTAGGCGCTGGCTTCTCCACTGGAAATAACCATCAAGACTCCTGAGGTGGTCAAGGCAATGTCGCAGCTTGGCACCATTGAAGACTACGTGCCGGGTCCGGAGTACAAGAGAATGATACGGCTCATCTCCTCTCCATGAGTGACTGGAGAGTGCTCCTTAAGCGGTGGGCTTGTAAAGGAGCATCATAGGTAAAGGAATTCTGAGTCTGATAGTGCCTTCGACGGGGCATTCCTCCACACAGCCGTTACAGTACGCGCATTCCTGCGGGTAGGTCACCTGCGGGACCTGTTTTTTGCCGGATCCGAAGTAAACGTCCTCAGGGCATGTATCAGCGCACTTTCCACAGCGAATGCATTTATCAGGATCTATGACAGGCGGCATCTGTTATTTCCTCCTTCAGTACGGTTTTCAGGTTCCGTGGCCTCTGCCTTCTCTCATGGGCACCCGGCAGCGCGTTATACCAAGTTACATTCATTCATATAGCTTCGTTGCCTGCGCCCTGCCTCACTCCGACGTACTTGAAGTACGCCTCCGTTCATCACGGCTTGAGCGCCTCGCTCTATTTTTGAATGCAACTTGGTATTACCTGGTTTCGGCTCTCCATTCAGTAACCGGTTTTCCATCGATCTTTTTCTGGATGTGGACTTTCCCGTTCATTCTGGGATTGGTTAACGGATAGTCGAGGCGCACGTGGGTCCCTCTCGTCTCCCTTCTGTCCAAAGCGCCCATGAAAACGAGCTCGCCCATTTCGATCAGGTTCAGCACCTCAAGGCACCGCGCAACCTCGTGCTGGTTCCCTGCCCTTATGATTTCATAGGCTTCTTTCTTCAACCTGGCCAGATGAAAGGAGCCGGCCTGGAGCAGGGCCTCGGTTCGGAGCAGGCCTGCGTAGTCCTGCATGATCTGCTGAAGGGCAATATTCACCTCTCTCCAGTCCGCGCCATCCCTCCGGCCTAACATCTTCCCGACGAGACCCGCCTTTTCTTCAGCCTGCTCGTTCATGTCGCCCACATCCGGCCGATGAGCGTTCTTGAGATAATCCACCGCATTTTCTCCGCAGAGCCAGCCGAATACCGACGCATTCGACACCCCGGGAGCCAGTTCCTCGCCAAGGGCATAAAGGCCTTTAAGCGATGTCTCCCCCTTCTCGTTCGTGACAACTCTCCCCTGACAACCATGGTCATACGTCATGAACTCAACCGGATGCTTCCGGTAATCTATCCCTTCCTCTCTCATATGCTCCAGGACCGGCGTAAGCCCTTCGTGGGGAAACCAGTGCATCATATCTGCGTAATCCTCGTTGGAAATCCCTCTCCCGTCCATGTAAACCGGACCACGCCCGGACGCCCAGTAATCGTGAAAGAGGGCTTTATTGACTTCAGGGGTAATATCCCCATAGAGACCCTCCGGCCTCGTCACAAAGGGGCCGATAGGCTTATCCTGGGGGTCTCGAAAAACCCCTACCCATGTTGCCTGCCCGAATCGGGCGAAGTACTTCGGGCCGACATGGAGCATGCGCATCTCCACATCCTGCAACTCGGCGCCCGCCCGGTAGGCCATGAGTCGCCCATCCCCGGTGAGGGTGGGCCTGGTAGCATTATTGTTGAGCCAGCCGGGGGTAACCGCCGGGAAGAGCCTCGCAACGGCTCCCGTGCCGAGAATAACGGCTCCGGCCTCAAACGTATAGATCTTGCCGGTCCGCGTATCGATGCCGATCGCCCCTGTTACAGCCTCCTTCCCGATCAAATCAAACACCATAACCCGGTTAATGATCCGGGCCTTTCTCTTTCGGGCCTGCTCCGTTAAGATCGGTTTTTGCCGCCGTCCTTCATACTTGAGTAAACAGCGCAGCCCGCCGGGGAACGCGTGACCGGCAAAATGGTATTTCCCATGCTGCTTGGTCTGCATACCCCAGCTCTCCCACAGTTTGACGATGTCGAAGGTTTTTGCGATGTGGGTCCGAACCCGTTTCATGCCCAGAGTCTGGAAGTTGTGGAGCTGCTGGGTCTGCATCATTTCAGCGATGTACGTCTCCATGTCGGCGCCGTGCACCTCCGGTATGTAGCAGAGGTAGTGATCGCACCCACCGCCGCCCTTACCGCTGTGCATCACGTTCCCCTTCTCCGCGACGATCACCTTCGCCCCGAGTTCGCTGGCCCGGATGGCCCCCATCAGACCCCCGATACCGCCCCCTACACACAAGACATCACACTTCAAATGCTCTGTTTCCACACGTAACCTCCAAACGCTCTTGGGTAAGCTATTGCTTCAGCTTCCGATCTTTCGACAGCGCATCGCAGCTCCTTTTCAAGCAGCAGCCAATGCTTTACTATTTCTTCCGTCAGCGTTGATTTTAGGCCGAGAGACTCCATTTCCATGTGAAATATCGCATGTTGCGAGGATACGAGTCAATTAGATTAACAACGAGGCCAGGGATCACGGACGTTCCTCACGTGCCTTATTCTTTCACATCGTGTGCGGCCGTCTCCCAATCTGCCGGTCTTTCAAGCGTGAGACTCAGCCAGCCGGCGAGCATCAGCACGCCGGATGCTATGGCGAAAGGAAGAACGTAGCTTCCCGTGCGGTCGAACATCCAGCCGGCCAGAAGGGGCCCGAGGAGGGCGCCACTTCCATAGAAGATCTGCTGAAGCCCGATATTCCTGCCCATACGTTTCATACCAAAGAGCTCCCGTATGATGGCCGGAAACTGCGGGGCGTGACCTCCGTACCCGAATCCAAGCAAGATCCCAAAGGGGTAGAGCATCCACTGACGCGTGGAAAGGACGATCAAGCCCACGGCCACGCCCTCGACTACCACCGAGAGAGCGAGTGATTTCCTGGCCCCGAGGTAATCGGAGACGCCCCCCATGATCAGCCTTCCCGAGGCGCTCGCCACGCCAATGACGCTGAAAACAGCGGCAGCCGCGCTCGGGGACAACCTATAGGTCTCCTGCATGTAGGGCACCAGATGGGCGAGCATCATCTGCAAACCGAAGCCCACCATGAGGTAGACTGCCGCGTAAAGCCAGAATGGTTTCGTGCGGATGACTTCCCGGGCACTCCATGCGTCAACACCAGGTCCCCGAGGAGGCCTTCTTTCCGCCGCAGACTCCTTCCTTTCTTCAGGGCGTTCGGCTGCCTGGACCGGATCTTTCCTGAGCAAGAAACCGACCAGTATCATGATGCTTCCGATGCAAATTCCAGCTGCAATGTAAGAGACGCGCCACCCATACGTGGGAATAAGGTGGCCAAAGATCGGGGGACCAATGAAGGTGCCGAGGCCGATGCCTGAACTCACCAGACCAAGGGCCAGGCCTTGCCTTCGGCGGAACCAGCGGGATGCAGTGGTCATAACAGGGCCATAGACACTGCTCATCCCCGCTCCGGCGAGCAGGCCGTAGCTCAAATAGATCTGCCATAGGTTGTGGACCATCCCCGAAAAGAGAAAGCCGAGACCGAGGCAGAGCCCGCCGGCAATCGTCGTGATCCGGGGACCGATGCGGTCGACGGCCCAGCCGCTAAAAATTCCGAAAATGCAGTAGCAGAACATGAAGAGGGCGAAGACGCCGGAGGTCTGAGCTGAAGACCAGCCGAACTCTGCCCGCAAAGGATTGAAGAAAAGCCCGAAACTGTAGCTTCCGGCATACGTCAGGGTGGTTATGAGGAAACAGACGGCGAGAACCACCCAGGCGTATCCGCCCACGCCAGTTCCCTTATCCGTTTCCACAACGGCCGCTGAGGCCGATTGGTCGCTATCTCTCGTCATAACCTAAGGGTCTGCTGTCTCTCACGACTACGTGGAGACGTCGCATCTTCGGGAGCAGGGGCGCTGAAATAGAGGCGGCGGACCCCCGGGCACGCCCCGGCCCACTAGTCTAAGCCTGACTGCCACACCTGTCAAGGAGACTTCGTGTCTATGTCGGGCCTGCTGTCCCACGAGTAATCGTGGCCGAACTGGGTTAGAAATTGCCCGGTCGCGGCTACCGCCCGGGGCTTGATTTTTGCGCCTCAAAACCTTATAATATGGGGTATGAGTGTACAGAAAATGTTTCATTTATTCGGAAGGATTTTGGGTCCTATGAAAGGTACACGCTTCTTCCTTTTATTCGCGGCCGGCTTCCTCCTCAGCCTTGCACCATTGGCCCTTGCACAGGACACTCAGGGAAGCGACCTGTCAAGCATGCTGAAACAGGCCCCGGCGGAGAAGCAACTCACGACCGAGAGCGTAGGCCACCAGCCCGGAGGTTTCCTGGATCGTTTTCACTTGCTGGACTGGGGCGCGGATAATGAAGGTCCGGTCCTGGACAATAAAATCAGAACGGTCTCCCTTTATCCACAATCCTTTTATGCATCGAAGCCTGTAGCATACCAGACCGCACCCGTCAGATCGTACTTCCTGCTCATTGACCCGAATAAGGAGAGCACATACGTTGGCCTGGCAAACATCGATACCGAAGAAAAAACGGAGCTGAAGGGTATATACCAAAAAGACACGAATGCCGAACTGCTCCTTGGGTACCGGTGGGCCGGTTTTGGCAGCATACTCTTCGGTCGCGCCTTTCAATATGAACGCTTAGGCGAGGATGTTGGACGAGTCAATGATATGGGCTGGCGCCTCAAGTTCCTAAAGACCTTCTGAGATCAGAACATCTGGTTTCT
Organism: Syntrophobacterales bacterium; assembly: GCA_017881765.1. Lineage (GTDB taxonomy): Bacteria > Desulfobacterota > Syntrophorhabdia > Syntrophorhabdales > WCHB1-27 > JADGQN01. Next base: position 17,705 of record JADGQN010000017.1, read on the forward strand.
CTAGTCTATCTAGTTTCTCTTATCCCCTGATAGCGATAGCGCAGCATCCCGTAGGGATAGCGGAGCACCCTGTAAGGACCCGTGACCTGTGGCCCTCGCCCCTTGCACGGCGGGCTTGATTGTACCGGAATGGGCGTGCTAAAACTAGACTGTTCGCCCCACGTATACTGCGATATGCATAAGAGCACGCTTTAAGGAAACGTCAATGGCTGAGCCCGTGATCCGTGTTATCGATCTCTGGAAGGACTACGCGGATGACCTCACTAATGCACCTGCCCTTCGTGGCAGCAGTCTGGAGATAAGCGCGGGTGAGGTCGTAGCTCTTTTCGGAAAGAGCGGATCGGGAAAGAGCACGCTTTTCAATCTTATCGCAGGTCTCGACCATCCGACGAAAGGGCGCATAGAGGTCGAAGGGCAGGACCTGGAGCTTCTTGGAGAGAAGGGACGTACGAACCTGCGCCGGTTCAGACTCGGTTTTGTCTTTCAATTCTTCAACCTTCTGCCCACACTTACTGCCTTTGAAAATGTATTTCTTTCGCTGGAACTGGCCGCAAAGCCGGATGCGGCTGTGGCTCGCGATGCCCTGAAAGAAGTCGGTCTCGCCGGCAAAGAGCATCGGTATCCCAACGAACTCTCAGGTGGAGAACAGCAGCGCGTGGCCATCGCCAGGGCAATCGTCAAGAGACCATCCATTATACTGGCTGACGAGCCAACCGGAAACCTTGACACAGCCACCGGCAATCAGATCCTCGACCTCCTCACCCACAGATGCCGCGAATCCGGGACAACCCTGGTCATGGCAACCCACGCGTCGTTCACCTGCCGCTATGCGGATCGCATCTTGAGGATGGTGGATGGCATAGTCGTCGAAGAGACCTCCGGCGAGGTGCTGGCTCGTTGAAAATCGTCACCAAGTCTTTCCTGCGCTACCTGCCGAGACGCCTGAGCCTCAGCCTGCTTCAACTCATGGGAGTTGCGTGCGGAGTTGCTGCTGTCGTCGGGATGACCATGTCGGCCATTACAGCGCTGGCAAGTTTCACAAAAGCTGTAGAGTTCCTGAGCGGTAAGGCAACTCACTCTATGCAGCGCCCGGCCGGCCCCACGGAGGAGAGCGCCCTTGCCGGACTTGCTCGTGACCCGGCCGTTGTACGGTTTTCACCGGTGATTGACCGTAGGCTGCGCCTCGCCAACGGAGACCTCGTTCGCTTTCTCGGCGTCGATCCGTTTCTGGACCGGGCCATACGGCCCGAGATCGCAGATGCCGAGGTGAGGCCCGCGAAAGATAACGCGGCGGGCGCTCTCTCCTTTCTTCTGGACGACGATGCAGTGCTTATCGACAAGGAGCTTGCCCGGCAGCTCCAACTCTCTTCGGGTAGCTTGCTGCAGACCACGAGAGGTGCACTCCGCGTCATAGGGACGTTCTCAAATCCTTCAGGCGAACCACTCGTGCTCATGGATATTGCCCATGCCCAAAAACTCTTCACCCTGAATGGGTTTGTAGATCGTGTTGACCTCATCCTTGCGGATGAGTCCGGCTTTCGCGGCCGTTGGGAAGAGGGTTTTCTCATCCAGTCAGGACGCCAACGAAGCGCAGCATTCTCCGCCATGCTCGGTGCCTTTCGGCTCAATCTCGAAGCGCTTTCCCTTCTGGCCCTCTTTGTCGGTGTATTCCTGATCTATAACACGGCAATGTTTGCGGTACTCAATCGCAGGCGTGACACAGGTATCCTCCGCAGCCTTGGGGCGAGAAGATATGAGATCATCGCGGCATTTGTGACCGAGATCCTGATACTCGGCTTCATCGGTGGCGCGCTAGGCGGTATTATCGGTTACTTCCTGACCCGATTCTTGACCGCCCTGATCGGCACCAGCATCACCGATCTCTACTTCTTTCTGCGACCCGAGCCTTCAGCCTGGTCGAATTGGATTCTATTCGCCGGCGTCGCGCTTGGGTGCGGGGCAAGCATGCTGGGCGGAGCGCTTCCTTTGCTGGAGATAGTGCGCACAGACCCTGCAAAAGCACTCTCCGGCCGGGTGGCCGGCCGGCAGAGTGGACGCAATGCTCACAGAACCTCTCTAGCCGGCCTCCTCATCCTAGCCGTCAGCACCGTCCTTCTCATACTGCCACGGACGCATATCTATGTCGGGTTCGCGGGCGTGTTCGGTTTCCTTATCGGGGTGAGCCTTCTTACGGGCAGCGTGCTCGTGGCAATCCACCCGGGCCTGAGGTGGGTGCTCGGCCGCGTGGGCAGACTGCCCGGCAAGGTCGCCGCGGGAAACATACGGCAGAATCTCGGCCGTACAGCGGTGGCCGTCGCTGCTTTCATGGTGGCCCTTTCGATGTCCGTGGGTCTGGGCAGCATGATCGGCAGTTTTCGCCAGTCGCTCGTCTGGTGGATGGAGTCACAGCTTCAGGGAGAGCTCTATATTGGCAAGATAGGAGAGGCTGACGTGCCTGAGTCATTCTACGAAGAGGTAAAGAAGATGCCCGGCTTAGGCGGGGCCGACCCCTACCGGAATGTTCAGGTACTTTACCGAGACGTCCCTGTTTACGTAGCCTCCGTAGATGCATCCGTCGTGCAACGGTTCACGCATTTCGGTTGGCTCAAAGGTGGAAACGAGAATTGGGAGCAGGTCAAACGCGGAGGGGTCGTCATCTCTGAGAGTTTTTCGCGCCGCTTCGGCATAAAATCGGGCGATACGATGACACTGCACGGAGCGCACGGGCCTGCGGAATTCAGGGTTGGCGGCATCTTTTACGATTACACGACGGAGCACGGTCTTCTGATGATGGACCGTTCTACATTCCTGCGCGTTTTTGGAGACCACACGATCAATAGCCTCGCCGCCTTCATCGATCCGGATAACCCCCATCGGCTTGAGCTCATCCAGGAAATAAAAAAGAAAGCCGAGGCTCGGGGCCTGCCCGTGCAGACCCAATCGCAGCTCCGTGCCAGCATACTCAAGGTATTCGATAACACCTTCGCGGTCACCCGTTCCATGCGGGCGCTTGCCATCGTGGTTGCCTTTTTCGGCATCGCCGGCGCACTTCTTACGCTCTTCATGGAACGGCGTCACGATTTTGGTATCTATCGCGCGCTGGGCTTCTCCACCGGCCAGATCGCAACGATGACCCTTCTGGAAGGTCTCGGCATGGGTGCGGTCAGCTATCTTTTGAGCATGGGCGCGGGTACGATACTCGCTGTTTTGCTGATCAACGTGATTAATCTGCGAAGCTTCAACTGGACCATATTCTTCTATCCCGAGTTGGGACCCTACGCCTGGACCGCGATAACAGCTCTCGTGGCGAGCCTGGGGGCCGCAGCCTACCCCATCTGGAAGGTTTGCAGAACTTACCCGCAGATGCAGATACGGGAGGAGTAATGGGGCGAGGCATGGGAACAGGCGTTACAGGTTGCAGGTTACAAGTTACAAGCTTTCTGCTTCTTCTGAGCACAATTCTCCTCGCGATTTGTATGCTCGTTTCGCTGGGATGGGGTGCGCAAGAGGGTGCCTGGAAGCAGGCTGTGGAGCCGTGGAAGTGGCACTTCCCCCGCGATCATGGCGCTCATCCGGAATTCCGGACGGAGTGGTGGTACTTCACCGGTAACCTTATGGACACGGCAGGGAAACAATACGGATATCAGCTCACTTTCTTCCGCCAGGGTGTCGCTTTGCAGCCAAAGGATCCGCAGAATTCCTGGTCAATACGCGACCTGTATCTCGCTCACTTCACGCTCACTGACGTGTCATTGAGCCGGTTCTGGTGCGATGAACGGACGTCCAGAACGGGCCCCGGCTTGGCCGGAGCGGCCAAAGATGGGATGGACGTCCGGCTTCTCAACTGGTCAGCAACGATGAAGGGCAACACGATACTGGTCGAGGCGCGCAGGCAAGACATGGAATTATCACTCAAGCTCACACCGAGAAAACCTCTTGTTCTCCAAGGCGAGGACGGGTTGAGTAGAAAAGGGCCGAACAAGGGACAGGCCAGCTACTATTACTCGTACACGGAACTGCAAACGAATGGTACCATCAAGACACCCGGGTCTCAAACCGCACTCCGCGTGGAGGGAACGAGTTGGTTCGACCATGAATTCGGCTCCAATCAGCTGGCTCAAGACCAGGTCGGCTGGGACTGGTTCAGCCTCCACCTCTCAAGCGGACAGGATGTGATGATTTATCTGTTGCGCCGCAAAGACGGCTCTCCAGACCCGGCTTCATCGGGCACCCTGGTAGACAGATCAGGGAAGGCGACGCATCTGGCGCTCTCCGAGATCAGCGTGGAACCGCTAAGCCACTGGAAAAGCACGCAGAGCGGAGCCACGTATCCCAGCCAGTGGCGGATCGCTATTAGATCGGCGAACATCAACCTCGTCGTCGGTCCGCTTGTAGCCAATCAGGAACTCGTCACTGAGGGCTCGACTGGTGTCACGTACTGGGAAGGCGCCGTGGCAGGTACCGGAACGTCCGGCGGCGGGCAGGTGACATGCAAAGGGTACATAGAAATGACCGGCTATGCGGGCAGCCTCGGCGGTGTTTTTTGAGGAGGCATGCACATGCGGTTTACCTATAATCTGGACGAACGCCCTCCCCTTCCCGAGCTCATTCTTCTTGGGCTCCAATGGATGGCCATCGTTATTCCGATTGTTATCATCATCGGCAGGATCGTGTGTGAGGTACAATTGGATCAGCCCGCTGAGCGGATTCTCTTTATGCAGAAGACCGCTTTTCTTATCGCGGTGACACTCACGTGCCAGATCCTGCTGGGGCATCGCCTGCCGTTGGTCACAGGACCGGCCGCGGTGCTCGTGGTCGGCGTGATCGTCGGCCAGGGATTTTCCCGAAGCAGTGTTTACACCTCTGTCATGGTCGGCGGATTAGCTCTCGCTGTGGCTGCCGGCACGGGACTCTTTGCTCATGCCCGCAGACTCTTCACCCCCCGTGTCGTTGCTCTCATTCTCCTTTTGATTGCGTTCACACTCGCTCCCACCATCATACGTCTGGTCAGCGACCCCGGGCTCAACGCCCCGGTGCTTTCACAAGTCGGCTTCGCGATGGTCATGACGCTCCTTATGTTCTTTGCAGCCCGGTATCTGCGGGGCGTCTGGAAATCAACACTTATCCTCTGGTCGATGGTCGCAGGCACCTGTGCTTGTGCCCTTCTTTTTCCCAGGTCCGTTCAGCTAGGTAAAGACGCCACTCATCTATTTGCCTTTTTCTTCACACACATGACAACCGACCTCACTTTTGAACCAGGCGTTCTTTTCTCCTTCCTCGTCTGCTTTCTCGGCCTCTCCATAAACGACCTCGGTTCCATCGAATCTGTAGGGGAATTGATGAGGCCCACGAACCTCGACCAGCGCGTAAACCGCGGTATTACCATCAGCGGATTGGCCAACATCCTGGCAGGGTTTCTGGGAGTGGTCGGGCCCGTCAATTATTCGTTAAGCCCGGGCGTCATCATGGCAACTGGTTGTGCATCGAGGTTCACATTGCTGCCCACGGCTGTCCTGATGGCTTGCCTTGCCTGCTCGTCCAAGGCCTTTGCCCTTATCGCCGCAGTGCCGTCAGTCGTGGTCGGGGCTGTCTTCTTATATATCTCGTCGTATCAGATCGCTGCCGGCCTGGCCGTGGCAGCAGAAGAAACGGGGAAATTTGACCTAGAGGATGGCCTGGTGATGGGACTACCTCTCCTTCTCGGCACGATCATCTCGTTCCTGCCAGGAACACTGGTCGGTTCATTTCCGCCGCTCTTGCGTCCGATAGCCGGCAACGGTTTCCTCGTGGGCGTCGTTACGGTCCTGGTGCTCGAGCATGTAATCTTTCGCAAGTAACACCATTTGCCTTCTTCAATCTTTGTCCTGCTTCCTCAGCAGACGCTCAACCGCCTCTAGAGCCTCTTTCGCTTCCGTCCCGGTGGCGATGAATTCCAGCTCTTCTCCCTTTGCCGCATCGAGCTGCAGGAGCGACAGAACAGATTTAACGTTCAGGTATTCTTTTCCGTTCAAAACAAAATTGTAATATTCCATTCCTTTTCTATGGACATACATATCGCAATCGCAGTCACGGGCAATCTCCGTGAGCCTTGATGCAGGGTTTATATGGAGCCCCCCGTCATTCTCAACCATCAGCTTCGCTTCCAGAAACCCATGGGCCTGAAGCGATTCCTTCTCCTCCCTCCACAGGTGAGCGTAGCTTCCAATCCATTCTTCGGATGCCTTCTTACTGCCTATATCGTAACCCTCTTCGAGTGACCTGAAGTATTTGTGTCTTTCTATCTCCCTGATCTGCTCCTGGCTGTCCCTGCGCTGTTTTTCGAAAAGCCAGCTGGTTCTGTATTTATCGATGAAGTCTTCGATGGCCTCATCGATCGAAACCTCCTTGCCCTCATTGAGCGACATGAAGTATTTGTGCTTCTCTATCGCCGCCAGTTCAGACGGTATGAGGTCTGCCTTCTTTGTGTTCATTGGTTCGGGAGCCCGCTCAGGATTGTAGCACAAGTCTCCTGTTTATTAAAATTATTTAATACAAATTACTCAGGCACGCTCTCGATCTGCAAGCGATGGGCCGGCCAGGCGAGAATGGTTGATTAGACACAGTAGCAGATATAGACTATGAAACATGAACTCGTCCCC
>JADGQN010000531.1 GCA_017881765.1 Syntrophobacterales bacterium
CCCGAAACATCGTTTATTGATCCTGTCTTTATGACCTGCAAGCCGCGACAATTTATTGCCACATCACCCCCCCACCAGTCGTTTCCGGTGGTTTTCAAGGTGCCCGCCGTTCACCGCCAATTTGTCAGACAGCGTCTGATGAATTTCAGGGTACAAAGCCTCCCAGAAAGTCCCGGGCCGCGAGCGCTGTTCCTGGAGTGAACATCGCGGTAGCTCTGGGGCACCCGTAAGCGAAGGCGAGCGATGCCGCAATGTGGCACGATGCGTCGGACTCCGAGACATGACATATCGGAACCGTGCAAGTTTGCGAGCTGCCACAATGACCAGCGATACACGAGAGCTTCGCACTCAAAAAGCATCGAGCGAGACGAAGCGTCCCACGGGTCAGAGCGGGAGCGCCAGTGAACGAAGGGAATAGCGCGAGCGGACAGCGATCCAATAACTGGCCCCCTACCCTGCCGTTACATGATCCACGCGCAAGCAACAGCCCATACCAGCGTCAATATCCTACTGTGAGGGCGATGTCCTGGATTTGGGCACTTGACAATCTGCCATTTGGCACGTAAAATATACTCAAGTTGGCGTAAGCTAGGCCGATAATAGAAGGAGTTACTATGGCTAAACCTGAAGTGGAAAGGCTTAAGAAGGGTTCCGCGGTACCGGTTAACTATAGGGTTTTCAGGGCCTCCGATGTCTGGTCTCTTCTTGGCCTCAAAGCCGGTGGGACAGTCGAATTGCTTGGCCAGATAAAGAGGGGTCTTGGGTACAATTCTATAGAGCACTTTATTCGGGAGGCCGATATTCCAAGGGACGAAGCTATTGGTCTTGTCCGAATTTCGACAAGAACCTTGGCTAGAAGGAAGGAGAAAGGGCGGCTTAGCCCTGACGAATCGGACCGCCTTGTTCGGGCAGCACGCATCGTTAGTCAAGCGCGGCAACTGTTTGAAGGCGATGCAGAGGCAGCGAATCGCTGGCTCAAGACCTCACAGTCAGCCCTTGGTGGTTCAACTCCGACAGAATATGCACAGACCGAGATCGGCGCCAGAGAAGTGGAAGCTTTAATTACTCGTCTTGAACACGGCGTTTTTTCCTGATGCCCAGAGCGTGGCGTATTACAAAGGCGAGGCATGCAGGGAACGCTTTTGATGGAGAGGGGGCTCGGTTACAGGGTGGCCGATGGTCAAGTATTGGTACCCGGATCGTGTATACCGCAGGAAGCGAGTCCCTCGCTATCCTCGAAATATTAGTACATCTGCAAGAAACTGCATTTCTGTCCAGCTATGTGGTTTTTGAACTCGACTTTTCCGACAAGTTGGTTCAAGAGCTGGATCCCGCCTCGTTACCATCCAATTGGCGTGTTTCCCCTGCCCCTCCCACAACTTTGGCAATTGGCGATGACTGGATCAGGAATTCTTCCTCGGTCGTTCTCCGGGTCCCGAGTGTCATTGTCCCATCCGAACATAACTTTCTTATTAATCCTTCCCACAAGGATTTTTCCAGCATATCCATCGGTAGCCCGAACCCCCTGGATGTCGACCATAGGTTGTTGAGAAAGTAGTTGCCGCAGTAATCGTTAGGTCGGGACCAGAGTGTCCGGATATCCTGGGTAAGGGCGGGCAATGAGCAGGCTGAAGAATGCGCCTGGCCTGATAGACGGGCGAATGGCACGAGTCGGCCCCCTAGCCTGCCGTCCCCTTCGTAATAATACGACGCAAAAAGGTGGGAGGCATGAGAAGCTTAAGTAATGACAAACTTTGTTATTATGTGTTATTCTATGCGTGTCGATAAAAGGAGCTAACACCATGAATATTTCTCTCACGGCACAGCTTGAAGAGCTGGTCAAAAAGAAAGTAGACAGTGGATTTTATGGGTCGGCGAGTGAGGTCATACGCGAAGCCCTGCGCTTGCTTGAGGAGCGTGACCGGCGGCACGCCATGCGCCTTGAAGAGCTGAGAACGGAGATCAAGAGGGGCTTAGACAGTGGAAAGCCGACACCTCTGGATATTGGAGCCATTAAGGCGCGCGGTCGTAGACGGCTTGCCGCCGAACAGGGGAAAGTGAAACCCTGATGCCTCAGGTTCTCAAGCGCCCGCTGGCTGAAGCCGACCTTGACGATATCTGGTGGTACATAGCGCAAGACAACCCAGACGCCGCTGACCGGCTCCTTGATAAAATTGAGGAACAATGCCAAGCGCTTGCGCAGTTTCCGCAGATGGGCATAAATCGGGACGAGCTTATGCCGGCCTTGCGAAGCTTCCCTATCGGCAACTATCTGATTTTCTATTTCCCGATTGCTGACGGTATTGAGGTTATCAGGGTTCTATCTGGAATGCGCGACATCGACGCCCTCTTTTAATCCATCTTTCTATCGCCATAACTTCTCCTACTTTCTGCTACCGGTTCTGTTTCTTTCTGCTACTTTTGAAAGAGGAGCAGGCAACTACGGCAAAAGGGCAACCATCCGCAACCGGATTTGAGAGAATTCGCAACCTGGGGTTGATCGTGATTTATTGCGGCCGGCATGAGGGTGGAAAATGCGCAGGGGTGGAAAATGCGCCTGGCCTGGCCTGAAAGGGCAGAGGCATTTTTCAAAGCGAGCGTATGGTGGCTAAGCACGAAAGGGTAGGCGAGCCGGAACGGGCACGGATCCGGGAGGCGACCGTTTTGTGGTTGCACTTCCTTCGGAGAGGGCGGGGTAGAGG
>JADGQN010000164.1 GCA_017881765.1 Syntrophobacterales bacterium
TCTATCTGCGCCCCGTCCAGCCCCGGAAACACGCCGATGAAAAAGGTGTTGTTCATGATGTGGTCAGTGTTCTTAAGGTCCCCGACCTGTCGTTTGGGCACGTCAAGGAATGCGGGCTGTCTTGACACATTGCCTGAAAAAAGGTTCCTCGTTTCAATGCCGTTCTGTTCGAGGTGGCCGGTCAGCTGGTTGCGGCTGAATCCCGCATCTTCGCGTACCGTGATCACGAAACCAAACCACGAGGGATCGCTTCCCGGTGTCGCCTCGGGCAGGACAATACGTTCTTCATACTGCTTGAAGCCTGCATAAAGCTCCATGTGATTCTGCTTTCTCCTGGCGATGAACTCTTCCAGCTTATCGAGCTGGGCAACCCCGACTGCCGCCTGCATGTCGGTCACCTTGAGGTTGTAGCCTATGTGCGAGTATACATATTTATGGTCGTATCCATACGGCAGTGCGCCAAATTGCTGGGTAAAGCGTTTGCCGCAAGTATTATTTTCGCCGCCACCGCAATAGCAATCTCTTCCCCAGTCTCGGAAGGAGCGTGCGATCCGAGCCAGATCTCCAGAATTGGTCACTACACACCCGCCTTCACCCATCGTGATATGGTGGGCGGGATAAAAGGAACAGGTTGCCAGATCGCCAAACGTGCCCGTCAGCTTTCCCTGGTAGCGGCTGCCCAATGCATCGCAGTTGTCTTCTATGAGCCACAGATTATGTTTGTTGGCCAACTCCATCACGCCATCGAGCGCGTACGGGTTGCCCATGGTGTGCGCCATGAAAATGGCGCGTGTATCGGGACCGATGGCCTCTGCGAGTGCCTCGGGTGTCACATTGTAAGTACCAACTTCAACGTCAACGAAGACAGGGATCAAACGGTTCTGCACGATCGGAGCTACCGTTGTGGGGAAGCCCACGGCCGCGGTAATTACCTCGTCTCCGGCCTTGAGCTGCCGTTCGCCCAGCTTTGGTGAGGTCAGCGCACTCATTGCAACGAGGTTGGCCGAAGACCCGGAATTAACCAGGATGGCGTCTGAGACGTCGAAATAGGCGGCGAAGTTCGATTCGAATTCTTCCGCGTAGCGCCCCGCCGTCAGCCAGAAGTCGAGGGATGCGTCCACGAGGTTCATCATTTCTTTCTCGTCGAAAACGCGCCCCGCGTACCGCACCGTACTTTTTCCAGGGACGAATTTCGTATTACCGTACTTCACGGTATGAAGCTCTCTGACTAGTTCGAGAATCTCTTCTCTGATTCGCTTTTCTTCAGGGATCACTTATGCGCATAGCCTCCATATACCTTTGAATCTGAATGACACAGAACCGGTGCATTGATGAGCCTTTCGCGTACTGTCTATACCATGCGACCGTCTCTTTGACTGCCCGGTCTGCAGTCCACTCAGGTCGCCATCCAAGATGGTAACGCGCCTTGTTGATGTCGAGCGCCAGAAGACCGGCCTCATGCGGGTGGCTATGCACTTCGGGTGTCTCCCACGTGCCCGAACCCCAGTTTTCGAGGACAAGTTCGACGATCTCACGAACGGACACTACCGAGCTGGCTTCGGGACCGAAGTTCCACGCGCCCGCATATCGTTGCGGGTCTCGGGCCATTCTTGCGCCCAGAAGAAGGTACCCCCCGAGAGGTTCCAGCACAAACTGCCATGGGCGCACTGCGTGAGGATTTCTGACATAAATTGCTTCGCCGGCCTCAAGGGCGCGGATGCAGTCCGGTACGATCCGGTCTTTCGCCCAGTCTCCTCCGCCGATCACATTACCAGCCCTGACCGATGCGAGGGCCTTCCCATGCGTGCTAAAGCGTTCTATATTGAAGAACGAATTCCTGTAGGCAGAAGTGACAAGTTCCGAGCAGCCCTTGCTGGAACTGTATGGGTCGTAACCGCCTACAGGATCATTTTCCCGGTAGCCCCAGGCCCACTCCTTGTTCTCGTAACATTTGTCACTCGTAATGTTGACCATGGTCTTAACGCTTTGGCTCTGTCTGCATGCCTCGAGGAGATTGACTGTTCCTCCCACGTTCACGTCATACGTCTCTTTGGGGCTTTCATACCCGAGGCGCACAATCGCCTGAGCAGCGAGATGAAAGACCATATCCGGCTTATGCGTCTTGAAAACTCGGGAAAGAGTTTCGTAATCCCTGACATCGCCTCGAAGGTCAGTGATCTGTTTTCCCACCTCGGACAAAACGAAGTTATCTTTAGGGGTGTATGGATCGAGGGCGTATCCGATGATCTCGGCGCCCAAAAGCTTCAGCCAGATGGAAAGCCAGGAACCCTTGAATCCCGTGTGCCCCGTTACGAGCACCCGGCGCCCGGCGTAAGCACCCGTTAAAATGTCGGCTGCCGACTCCATGGCTCACCAGAGCTTCCAAGGTGCATGGCCCGAATCCCACATTTCATTGAGATGGGTTACATCTCTGAGTGTGTCCATACATTGCCAGAAGTTGTCGTGCTTGAACGCGGCTAGCTGGCCATCCCGAGCAAGCCGTTCCAGAGGCTCTCGTTCGAAGGGCGTCTCATCCCCCTCGATGTACTCGAGAACGTGAGGCTCAAGCACGAAGAACCCACCATTAATCCAACCCTCACCGATCTGGGGTTTTTCAATAAAATCGGTCACCCATGCACCGTTGATGCTCATACCTCCGAACCTTGATGGTGGCCTGACCGCGGTAACCGTTGCGAGCTTTCCGTGGCTGCGATGGAATTCGAGGAGCTTCTCAATATTTATGTCCGCGACGCCGTCACCATACGTGAGCATGAAGGGTTCATTACCGAGGTATTTCTTTACGTGAAGGATCCTGCCGCCGGTCATGGTTTTGTCGCCTGTGTCCACCAGAGTGATCTTCCAGGGCTCGGCATTGTTGCTGTGGATCAAGGAGGTATTGGTTCTCAAATCGATGGTCAAGTCAGACTGGTGGGTTAGATAGTGTGCGAAAAACTCCTTTATGATGTAACCCTTGTAGCCGAGGCAGATGACGAAGTCATTGAGACCCCAGCGCGAGTAAATCTTCATTATGTGCCAGAGGATCGGTTTACCGCCTATCTCAACCATGGGTTTTGGCTTGATGACCGTTTCCTCGCTCAGACGCGTACCTAACCCGCCGGCAAGTATTACGACTTTCATCATTGCACCTCTTCACCTAGCATGGGCAGTCACGCCAAAGCCCTCCTGCCTCGCAGCAGCGATAACCTGTCTCTACCGGTTGCGACGGAGCCAGGGCAAGCTACCGCCCTCAGGAAGGTCCAAACGTCGTCCCAAAGCATTAAAACCATAGTCAGAATTCGGTGTTAATATTAGGGTAATGAAGGCGAAAAAGCAATCCTTACGTTCTACACACGAGGATCGTCACGAGGGCAGAGGAGACGGTGCGTTATCGGGCTAATAAGCACTTTCCGTTGTCAATGCCGTCCGCGGCTTGTCGCCGGGTAGTTCATTCTGCTCCTGGTACCATGCGTACGCCTGCCGTCTGCCTTTCTTCAAATCTATGGCAGGGGACCAGCCGAGCTTTCGAACGCGGCTGCTGTCAAGAAGTTTCCTGGGTACGCCATCCTTTTTGGTCGTGTCGTGCCGTACCTGGCCTTCAAAGCCCACAATCCCCTTGACGAGGAGGGCGAGGTCTTTTATCCGTATGTCCTCACCAGCGCCCACGTTCAGGAACTCGCCGATATCCCCACAGTCATACTGCTCCATGAGCGCCAGGCAGGCGGCAGCGAGGTCGTCGACGTGCAGAAACTCCCTGTACGGCTCACCAGTACCCCAAAGCATCACATATTCAGAAGTGATGCCGGCCGATTCAAGCACCGTCACAATCGATGAGTCATCTGCAAACTTTATCTTCTCGTCCAGGCCGAACCCGAGGACACATCGCTGAACGTCGGCCCGGAGTGCCTGGAACTCTCCGGCTTTCAGCAGCTTCGCCAGGTGAAATTTCCTGATAAGGGCGGGTAAAACGTGCGCCGTCTCCAGGTTAAAGTTGTCATGGGACCCGTAGAGATTCGTCGGCATCGCGGACAGGAAATTGGTGCCGTACTGTTCGTTGAAGTAGCGGCATAGCTTGATAGCGGCGATCTTTGCTATGGCGTACGCTTCGTTAGTGGGCTCGAGCAGGCCGGTAAGGAGGTCCTCCTCTTTCATCGGCTGGGGTGCGAATTTCGGGTAGATGCAGGACGAGCCAAGGTTGAGAAGCTTCTTTACCCCGGACCTGTACGCTGCGTTAATCACGTGGCCGGCGATCATGATGTTGTCGTAAATAAACTGGGCGGGGTAGGTGTCATTCGCAAAAATGCCGCCCACCTTTGCAGCGGCGAGATAAACGTGTTGAGGCCGAGTCGATTCGAAGAACTGTTCGGTCTCGCCCTGGCGCGTCAAGTCCAGAGGAAGAAAGGTAACTGACGGCGAAAGGCCGGATGCGGGTTTCCGGTTGTGGTAGTTACTGATGATGCTGGTGTAGCCCGATGCGAGCAGCTTCCGAATGATGGCAGCTCCCACCATGCCCGTTCCTCCAGCCACGAATATAATTTCATCTTTCCTCACCGTTGATCCCGATCTGCCTGGAGCTAGCACCGCTCCCTGATATTTTCGTAAAAGGCGAAGTCGTGATTCGTATAGGTGAATCCCCGGCAGACAGCCGCCTTGATCCCCTCGCCCGGTGGTTCTATGCCGGCCACTTTGGCATCATAATCGGCCATAATCTTGACAAGCTCGTCGAAGGAGACGCGCGGTTCCCAGCCGAGTTTCTGCCGAGCCTTGGTGATGTCCGCCTGGAGGAATACGACTTCAGTAGGCCTGAAGTACCTGGGGTCTACCTCAACGATGGTATCACCCGGCCGCAAGCGTCCGGCCCACCGGCCTTCCACGCTTTTTACAATTCCTTCTTCCTCCTTGCCTTGCCCGCGCCATTCCAGTTCCACGCCCAGGTAACCGAAGGTCCTGTCGACGAACTCGCGCACTGTATGGCTCTCGCCGGTCCCGACGACATAATCATCCGGAACTTCCTGGCTCAGCATCAGCCACATCATCTCAATATACTCGGGGGCGAAGCCCCAGTCCCTTTTTGCATCCAGGTTGCCTAGATAGAGTTTCTGCTGCCTGCCCGCCAGAATACTGGCTGCTGCCCGGGTGATTTTCCTTGTGACAAAGGTTTCTCCCCGCCGCGGAGATTCGTGGTTGAAGAGTATGCCGTTACAGGCAAAAAGATTGTAGCCGTCCCTGTAATTGACGGTCATCCAGTAAGCATAGAGCTTGGCCGCCGCGTAAGGGCTCCTCGGATGGAACGGCGTTCGCTCACTCTGCGGAGGCCGCGCTGCACCGAACATTTCCGATGAGGAAGCCTGGTAGTATTTGGTCTTGATGCCACTGCGCCGGATTGCCTCAAGCAAACGGGTCGTACCGAGGGCCGTCGAATCTCCCGTGTACTCGGGCATGTCAAAGCTTACCTTCACGTGGCTTTGAGCGGCGAGATGATAGACTTCATCCGGCTGTATATTGTAAATCAGGTTCGAGAGCTGTCCCGAATCTGAGAGATCCCCATAGTGCAGGAAAAGCCTGGCAGAAGGTGAATGGGGGTCTGTGTATATATGGTCGATGCGCCCGGTATTAAACGTGCTCGCCCTTCGAATGAGACCATGGACGTCGTAATCCTTCGACAGCAGAAACTCCGCGAGGTATGAACCGTCCTGCCCGGTAATCCCGGTTATGAGTGCACGCTTAGTCATCGTTTGCTTCCCCTTGATCTGAACAATTAGGAAAAAGATAAAGCAGCACCTGTTTCTATCCCTTTCCTTTTTTTTGCAGGCTACCGCCCCTGACTACCCGGCTCAGACGTGTATTTGTCCACAAAACCCGTAGCGGACATATTCTACAGGAAACCGCCTTGTTATACAACTGTCTGAGCGGTTCGGAACCAGAGAAGAAGAGGGTTTTATTCGCCTGTTTTTGCAGCGGAGACGCTTGTCTTCCGGAAGAGCTGCGTGAAGTAGTATGCGGCCACAAGGAACACGTAATAGGTAAGAACTGACGAAAGGATAAACCCGAGGAACGGAATACGGTGCAGCTTATAGGTGACGTACAGGCAGACCGCGGTAATGGCAAAGCCGAGGATATAGTGCGCCAGCACTTCTTTCACGGCAACCGCTATCTTCTCGAATTCAAATGCGCCCCGAACGTCCCTGTTCTCCGCGAAGGCACACATACCGAAGGGGAGAAAGAAGGAGCAGCCAACGAAGGTAAGGGCTGCAGCCCACTTCAAGAGCCCGCCCAAAAATGCGGTAATGAAGTTACCAAAACTTGCCAGGAAGAAGCCGCAGGAAAAAAGAAAGCTGGGTAGGGCTTCATAAAGAACAAAAATGTAAAAAAGTTTTGCCCCATCCCTCCAAATCTCGCTCCGCTCCTCCCACGTAGGCAGGCCGATGCCGCCGATCATGAGGAGGTTCGAGGTCTTGGTGAGGTAGCCGAGCGAAAGGAAATTGAGGACAGGGATAAGCAGTACGAGGCCGCCCCATACCCAGCGCATGACGAAGCGCGAATTGGCGGTCAAGAGAATAAAAGGGACGATATCCACTTACTTGCCTTTCATTATCATGTCCAGAAGCGGCTCCTGGGTATACCCTGTCATGCCCCCGTCCATCACTACCGTTGTCCCATTCACATACTGCGCCTGATCGGAAGCAAGGAAAAGAACGGTAGATACAAACTCTTCAACGGTGGCCATCCTGCCGAGAGGCGTCCTGCCGGACAGGTGATCGACGAATGGTTGTTTTCGAATCAGGCCCTCGTTCATGCCGCCCTTGATGAACCCGGGAGCCAAAGAGCAGACGGTCACTCCGTGCTTTGACCACTCATAGGCGAGTGTTGTTGTCATCACGTTCAGGGCAGCCTTGCTTATCGTGTAAGGCAAAAATCCTTTCTCTCCGAAGAGCGCTACCTGCGACGAAATGTTGATGATCCTTCCGGAACCCTGTTCTATCATCTTCCTGCCGAATATCTGGAGCACGTAGAATGCCCCCTTCACGTTGACATCGATCACCCTGTCGAAATCCTCTTTTTTCATCTTTTCGGATGGTGAAAGAGGATTTACGATCCCGGCATTGTGTATGAGTATATCAATTTTTCCCCATGTTTCGATAACTTTTTTCAGGGCAGCGCTCATTTCTTCATAGTTGCTTATGTCAGCGGGCAGTGCAAGCACGTGAGAGCCCTTCAACTCCTCTTCAAAGCCGGCAAGGGCCTCCCTGTTCCTTCCGTTAACGCCCACGGATGCGCCTTCATCCAAAAAGGCTTTGGCGAGCGCTTTTCCCAGCCCTCGTGCGCCTCCCGTTATGAACACGACCTTTCCCTGGAATCTCATAAGGCACCCCCATAGAATTTTTTTACTCTTCCGTCAAAGAGCGCGACGAGCCCCTCGGTGGTTGCCACGTCCATGCCCGTCACTTCCCTCCAGATGTCCGGCCGCTCCATACAAAGGTAGATGAAAAGGTCGGCTTCCTTGCTCTTCAGCAGCTCGTAGAGCATCTTATAGATCCTTATGCGCTCGGCCTTTATGTAACGGTACTTACCATCTTCACCCCGGATAAATTCGCCGTGCAAGAGATTGCGCCGTCCCTCCAGAAGAAAAAGTGTGTAAAGTTTGGGCATAAACCTCAGCAGGCCCATGCTCACCCAGATCACCCGTTTCAAGTCAAGCACGCTGGCGATATTCTCGATTAAAGCGTAATAATCTTTCTCAAAACCGGGGTAAATGATAATAGGATCGAAGTGGAGGCCTACGAAGCCTCCCAGATCCTGCACCTGTCTCAGCACGTCGAGCCGCTTGTGGAGCGGACTTGTCCTCTTCTCTTCCTGCACGATTATGCGTGAGGGAGCGAGAGAAAAAGAGACGACTGTGTAAGGATTGATAACGTCCTGCACGGGCCGGATAGATGCCCATTTCGATTTGAGCTCCAGTATCGCTCGTTTCTTCCGGCCGAAAAATTGAATCAACGGCCGGTGGAGCCCGAGCTCTCTCTCAAGGGCCAGGCTGTCACCCAGTTCCCCGGTTCCAAACCGTAAGACATGGTTTTTCTCACGACCTATCGCCTCCTCAATCTGGGCGAGTATATACGGGAGGTCATCGTGGACTTTGATATGCGGGGCATTCAGGTAACCCCTGAGGATACAGTATGAGCAGGAGAGCATGCAGCCCTCCACGAGGTCGATCGTTTTGTAGCCGCAGCAGATGTGATGCCTGGTCCCGGGGCAGTCTCTGACGAGGCTCCCTTTAGTTTCTGTCCGTACCCTTGGTAAGTTCAAATATGCTCCCCAACCAGCCGTTCTTGATCAGACTATCCAGGCTCCGGATTGCCTCTTCCACGTCCTCGACACATTCCGCCCTGATGCCGACGTCTATGAATTCCTTCTCGAAGAAGGGGTCTACCTTCACCGTAACCCGGGGCGGAAGGGCTGCCTTCGCACGCATCTCTTTCAGCCGCTGTTCAAAGGTCGAAAGCACGGGATGAGTTCTTTTTTTCAAGGAGAGCTTCAATACATCCGCAGTCTCAAACCGTGGATAGTCTTCAAAAGAGATTCTTTCTTCCTTGACCTTCACCAGGAGAAAAAGCTGCAAAATCTCCCTGAGTTGACTGAAGGTGAGGTGCATCTCAGTGAGGAGCGCGATGATTTCGATGCGCTCGGTACTGCTGAATCTAAGAAGGAGCTCCACATGGGTCATGTTCGCTCCGTGTTTGACAATGAACTCCTTTGTCCGGCTGTCGGCACGGGCAATCTCCAGAAGATTGCCGAGAAGCTTCTCGTGCGGTTCATGGCCGAGGAGCTTCATCATCGCGTAGATCTCCTCCCTGGGGAAACCGAGACGAGACATCTTGTCGACGCTCTGCGCGCCCTCCACCAGATTGAGGGGTCTTTTGATATTGTCGTTGATGGCAGTCAGCAATGCATCCTTTTCACTCATCCGGCTGATGCTGCAAGGGATAGCCGTCAGCCCGAGTTGACACGCCGCATCCAGCCTTTTGAAACCGGTCACCACAGTATAGGGAACCGTATCGAGTAACAGGAGCGGCATACGTATGCCGAACGTAGTGATCGACGCAAGGAGCAGAGAGTCTTCAACGGGAAACGATACGCAGAATCTCGTATCGGTCCGGTTGATGCTGTTAATCTCTATTGTCTCCATGCGTGCTGCGTGTCCTGCGGTTTGTACCACGATAGCAAAAAGGACGTTTTGTGTCAAGGAGCGGCCGGAGGACGACCGCTTTGCTTAAGGACCGGCCCTAACGGGCCTTAAGGACCATCACGCCACTGGCGTGATTCGAGGACC
>JADGQN010000165.1 GCA_017881765.1 Syntrophobacterales bacterium
CATAATGGAAAAGGACCCCGTTGCCTTTGTGCACAAGTATGCTGACGCGCGGGACCGGGAGATCGCCGGCTTCATGGCCTCTCAATTTGCGTATGGCAACATCAAGGCCATGACACAGTTTCTTGCGGGTCTCTTCGACCGGATGGGTGAAAGCCCCCATGCCTTTATAAGAGGCGGCGATTTCTCCTCGGTCAGCCAGCTCTATTACCGCTTCCAAAAGGGAGAGGAGATTATCGATCTTTTTGAAACGGTGCGGAAAATCCTGGAAGATTATGGATCCATGGGTGCCATGCTGGAGGCCCACTACGATGGCGATATCAGGGCCGCCTTGTGGAGGGTCAGGGAGCGCTACTTCGCCGGCGACGGCAATCGGCTCATCTTCTTTTTTCCGAAGCGTTCCCCATCGAACCCGGTGAAACGCTGGAATCTCTACCTGCGCTGGATGGTAAGAAAGGACGCGATTGACGTTGGTATCTGGCATTTCGTAAACAAACGGGACCTGATCGTGCCGCTCGATACCCATCTTTACAAGATCGGCAAATGCCTCGGCTGGACCACCGTGCAGACCCAGTCGTGGAAGGCCGCATGCGACATTACAGCCGTCTTGCGAAAGCATGCGCCCGAGGATCCGCTCAAGTACGATTTCTTCCTCTGTCATATGGTGGGCATCGAGGCGGGATGCACCGGAGATAAGGGCACTGCATGCCGGGAGAGGTGCCGGGTCTATGAAGTTTAGAATGGTAAGCCTTGGTTGCCCCAAGAACCTTATTGACTCCGAATACCTGGCCAACCGGCTTGCCGAGGCGGGATACGCGCTTTCTGACGAAGCAGAGCTTGTTATCGTGAACACGTGCGCTTTCATTGCCGATGCCGCCAAAGAATCGATAGAGACGATAATCCAGGAAGGGAAAGCCGGTTCGGCCGGCGAAATAAAGAGAGTTGTTGTGACGGGCTGCCTGGTGGAGCGTTACGGCGCGCAATTGCCGGAGCTGCTGCCGGAGGTTGATCTTTTTGTGGGCCGCAGCCGTTACGAAGAATTCGAAAAGCTGGTCCGGAGCAAAGGGTTCTTTACCGGAGAAAACATCTTTACCGAGACGTTCCCGCGCAGGGTGCTGACGCAGCCGCCATCAACCTATCTGAAGATTCAGGAGGGCTGCCGCAACCGCTGCAGCTACTGCACGATACCGAGCATCCGGGGTCCGCTTGCGAGCAGGCGTATCGATGAGGTGCGCGCAGAATTTGAAGCCTTACTTGCGCGTGGGTTCAAAGAATTTACCATCATAGGCCAGGATATTACCTCCTTCGGAAAGGACCGGGAAGGAGACAGCAACGGAGATATCGGGAGAAATATCACGGGGCTGCTCCGCAGTCTGCTCCAGGTGGAGGGAGATTACTTCTTGAGATTGCTCTACATGCACCCGAAAGGGCTGGACGAGGAACTCATCGACCTGATCGCCCGGGAAGAAAGGATCATCAATTATTTCGATCTGCCGATTCAGCATTCGGAAGATCGTATCCTGGGCCTGATGAAACGAGGCTATACAAAACGAGAACTTGAAAGCCTGATCAGGAAGATACGGGATCGCATACCCGACGCGGTGTTGCGGACAACGGTCATAGTGGGCTTTCCCGGAGAAACGGAAGAGGAGTTTGGCCATTTATGCGATTTCCTGGCGGCGTGCCGGTTCGATAATCTCGGTGCGTTCATCTACTCGAAAGAAGAGGGCACTCCCGCCGCACGGATGAAAGGACATCTGAGAAAGGGCGTGAAGAAAGCACGCTTTCAAAAGGTGATGGAACTCCAGAAGGAAATATCAAAGGAGAAACTGAAACGTTTGAAGGGAGAGCGGGCAAGGGTGGTAGTGGAGTCAGAAGAGGGGACGCGCATGGTGGGGCGCATATTGCAGCAAGCCCCTGACGTGGACGGTCTTGCCTTCATACAGGGTGACTGCAAGGTTGGCCAGATCAGGGATGGTATAATAGTGGAGACGCTCGATTACGATGTGATTATTCGGTTGGGAGGAAGCGATGGAACCGATACATGACCTGCTTGCGGTGAGGAAAGAGAAAGCGGAGAACCTGAAGAACGCCGGCATTGAGCCGTATCCTCAGGTGAGATGGCCCCATACGGATAGCGCTGAGCTGCAACGGGAATTCGGCGCATTCGATGCAGCCGAACTGGAGGCGAAAGGCGCGCATGTTTCTGCCGCCGGGAGAATCATGGCCTTCAGGGACTTCGGTAAAAGCACCTTTTTGCATATCCAGGACCGCAAGGGGCGCGTACAGGTCTATGTGAGGAAGGATTTGCTCAAGGACCCGGATTACGCGGTTTTCAAGAAGTTCGACACGGGTGATATCATCGGCGTGGAAGGGAAGGTCTTCAAAACAAAAACAGGGGAACTGACCATCCTCGCGGAAAAGGTCCTTCTCCTCACCAAATCGATGCGTCCGCTGCCGGAGAAATGGCATGGTCTCAAGGATGTGGAAGAGCGCTACCGGCACAGGTACGTGGACCTGATAGTCAATGAGAAGGTGCGGGAGGTCTTCGTAAGGAGGGCGCGGATCATAGAATTCATAAGGAAGTTTTTCGCGGCGCGGGACTTCGTTGAAGTGGAGACTCCCATGATGCAACTTATCCCGGGAGGCGCTGTGGCCAAGCCTTTCATTACCCACCATAATGCCCTTGGGCTCGACCTCTACCTCCGCATTGCGCCGGAACTTTATTTGAAAAGGCTCATCGTGGGCGGCATGGAGCGGGTCTTCGAAATTAACAGAAACTTCAGAAACGAAGGGATATCCGTCCGCCACAACCCTGAATTCACCATGCTTGAGTTCTACCAGGCATATGTAACCTATGAGGACCTGATGAGCCTCACCGAGGAGATGGTCTCTTCCTTGGTGCAGGACCTTTGTGGACAGCAGAAGGTCGTCTATAATGAAAGGGAGATTGATTTCTCAATGCCGTGGCGCAGGATGACCATGCAGGAGGCGCTCGCTGAACTGGGTGGTGTCGATCTTGCCGCACAGGCCGATCTCGATACTCTGAGGAGTCGCGCAAAAGCCCTGGGGATCGAGGGCCTGGAGAAGGCACCCAAAGGAAAAGTTATCACGGAGCTGTTCGAGACGCTGTGTGAGGAAAAGCTGGAGCGGCCGACATTCATAACGGGCTATCCTGTTGAAGTCTCTCCGCTGGCAAAGCGATCGAAAGAGCAGCCCGACCTTGTCGAGCGATTTGAGCTTTACATTTGCGGCATGGAGATCGCCAACGGATTTAATGAGCTGAATGACCCCGAGGACCAACGGGCGCGATTTATGGAGCAGATAAAAGAGAAAGAAGAGGGCGCTTCAATGGATGAGGATTACATCATGGCGCTTGAGTATGGTCTGCCGCCCACGGCGGGAGAGGGCATCGGCATAGACAGGCTGGCCATGTTGCTGACGGACAGCCCTTCGATACGGGAAGTAATACTCTTTCCGCTTCTCAGGCCTGACATGGCATGACGCGGCAAGACATGGCAAGACATGGCAAGACATGGAATGAATAGGCTATGACTTACGAATCGTCCATCGCTCTGAGATATCTGCGTTCGAAAAGAAAGGAGAAGTTCATATCTTTTACCACTTGGGCCGCGGCTGTGGGCATAGCCATCGGCGTGATGGCGCTCATCGTGGTGATCGCCGTCATGACGGGTTTTCAGGACGAGATCAGGGACCGCATACTGGGTGTTAACCCGCATATGCTGATCTCGGATTTGAGCGGCGAAATCGTAAACCCTGATCAGGTGGTGGCAGCGGTGAAAAACACGGAGGGCGTTGCCGCCGCCTTTCCCTTCATCACGTTTCAGGGCTTGGCCCAGAGCGGCCGGCGTGTGTCAGGCGTCGTTGTGAAAGGTGTGGATCCCAAGGACCTTTCTTTCTTGAGCCACCTCGTCAAACAAGGGAGTATCGATGCTCTGCGTGAGAAGGGAACTATCCTTGTCGCCAAAGAGCTGGCCCGGGAGCTCGGCGTGAAGATTGGCGACGCCTTCACAATACTCGTGCCTTTCGGTGGTATCTCGCCCATGGGCGCGACGCCAGAGACCATACGGGTCAGGGTGGGGGGGATATTTCAGACGGGGATGTATGATATAGACAGTATGCTCATGGTCATGCCTCTTGCGGACGTGCAGGCCCTTCTTGGAAGCGGCATTACAGGCATTGAAGTGAAGCTCAAGGACGTATACGCCGCGGATACGGTGCGCACCGCCGTTACGCAAAAGCTTGGTTTGCGTTACATCGGACGCACGTGGATTGAGATGAACAGGAACCTTTTTTCGGCGCTCAGGCTGGAGAAAATTGCGATGTTCATCATTCTCGTCCTCATCATTCTGGTGGCGAGCTTCAATATCATAAGCTCACTCGTCATGACCGTCATGGAGAAGAAAAAGGATATTGCAATCCTCAAGGCCATGGGCGCCAAGAACCGGAGCATCATGAAAATCTTCATGGCCGAAGGCCTGGCCATCGGGGTCTTCGGGGCACTCGCGGGATCCGTAATAGGCTACCTCATGTGCGTGATCCAGAATTGGCTTCACGTCATAAAGCTCTCCGAGGAGGTTTACACCATCAACGTCCTGCCCATGAAGATCAGCGTGACCGATGTTCTTCTTATTGCGTCGGTGACCATCGTGATCTGTCTCGTGTCTACGCTCTATCCTTCGTACAAGGCTACAAAGATTGACCCTGTGGAGACCTTGCGCTATGAGTGATCCGATCCTTTCCGCAAAGGGCATAAAGAAGAGATATGACAAGGACGGGGGAAGCCTGGAAGTTTTGAAAGGCGTTGATCTTGATGTCTGTGCCGGTGACTTCATTACCATCATGGGGCCGTCCGGGGCCGGGAAAAGCACCTTCCTACACATCCTCGGGTCCCTCGACAGGCCGACCGAAGGAGAAATACAGTACAGAGGTAAAAGCATCGCTGCTTATGGGGAACAGGAATGGAGCGAGTTTAGAAATCAGAAAATAGGGTTTGTGTTCCAGTTTTATCATCTGCTGCAGGACTTCAGTGTGCTGGAAAATATCATGCTTCCTCTCTGGATCAAAGGCGTGAAACCGGTAGATGCGCAAGCCCCTGCCGAAGAGTTCCTCAACATCATGGGTCTCAGTGAGAGAGCGACGCACAGGCCGGGAGAACTGTCCGGCGGGGAGCAGCAGCGCGTGGCTATAGCCAGAGCGCTGATCAATAAACCTGAAGTGATCCTGGCCGATGAACCCACCGGCAACCTTGACAGGAAAACCGGCAGGGAGGTGTTGGACTACATCCTTTCAGTGCGCCAGAGACTCTCTTCGGCGCTTGTGCTCGTTACGCACGACCCGGAAATAGGCGCATTGGGCCAGAGAAGGCTGCAAATGGTGGATGGCGAGCTGTCCGCATCGTAAGGATCGCGGGCCATCTTTCGCGTCTAACTTTGTCCTTACAGGATGCTCCGCTATCGTCTTCAGAGATCGCACGATTTGCCACCCGCGAATGAAGAGTTTTGCGGGTCGCGGGTACCCGGCTAGAGCAGTTGGTTCCGTTGTGGCCGATACGCCTCCGGCCGGCGACCCTTCGTCTTCGCGTTATACATCGAAATCTGACCCGGCGAAGCCCTCCCCATTTCGTCTATTTGGGTTGCCTTGTCTTTGCCAACATAATGTCAGACAGGGGTCAGAGAATCAACGGTTGAGACCGTATTCTTCCTGTAATGGTGCCCTGACTGTCCTTTTCCTTCATTCAAGGTTACGCTTGCAAATGCTGCGTTGACATCCCTTGAGAATCTCCTTGACCCGAGATCGCCGCAATGGTAAAAGCAACGGTATTCTGCCTGTGGCGGGTTTCCCCTCTGAATACCGAGTCGTTAGAGACCGGAGGGTG
This sequence comes from Syntrophobacterales bacterium, assembly GCA_017881765.1. Lineage (GTDB taxonomy): Bacteria > Desulfobacterota > Syntrophorhabdia > Syntrophorhabdales > WCHB1-27 > JADGQN01. The sequence goes on from JADGQN010000165.1 coordinate 5,897, forward strand.
AGTTTATTTCTCGGCCTGCCACCAGAAATAAAGAAAAAGGGAGAAATCATCATGAGAAGAATCGCTTGTACCTTGCTAGGCATTGCGTGCCTGTCCCTTCTGGCCGTTGGGGTCGCCTCCAGCCAGGAGAAGGACGCCAAAGGCTGTCAGGATCATCCTCTGATTTCGCGAATGAACAATTACTATATCAGCTCTTGCGAAAAGAGCTTCAATTCCTTCGAGTTTTTTGTAAAAGGAGGTACGAAGACCCTGGAAGGAGACAGAACCACCATCGAATATTATCTGCGAGAGGGATCCTCGCAACCCAGCTTTTTGCAGATCCGCCGCAATTACGGCGCTGCGGTGAAGAATATCGGAGGGACGGTCCTTTACGATGATGATCGACGGGGTACATTCAGGGTGACCAAGGGAGGAAAGGAAACCTGGATTGCCCTTGAGGCCTTCAACGACGGGCGCAATTATCAGTTGGTCATTCTCGAAATGACATCCATGACTCAGGAAGTGACGGCAGATGCCATGTACAGTGCGCTCAACAAAGACGGTTTCATGGCCCTTTATATCAATTTCGACACGGGCAAGTCCGACATTAAGCCCGAGTCTATGCCGATCATCGAACAAATCGTGGCGCTTCTCAAAGCTCATCCGGAACTCAAGGTAAGTATCGAGGGCCACACCGACAACGTGGGATCTCCCCAGAGCAACAAAGTTCTCTCTACGCAAAGGGCCAAAGCGGTCATGAACGCGGTTGTCCAAAAAGGGATCGCCGCGACCAGACTGACAGCCCTCGGCTGGGGGCAAGAGAAGCCGATTGCGGATAATCGCTCGGAAGAGGGTAAAGCCAAGAACCGCCGCGTCGAGATCGTTAAGAAGTAAGCAACCAAAGTTGCTTACCAAGGGCAAGGCGGGGTCTGAACACGGCGAGTTGATTCTTTACCGCATTGAAAAAATAAGAAAAGGCCTTGAGCACAAGGGTTCTCGGCCTTTTTCTTTCAATACAAATGCTCACAAGTCGAGTGACAGATGTTCTGCCCAACGAATCAGCGTCCGTCGACGGGTCTTGCGCCATGTTCATAACAACGGTAAGTCTTGTTTCAACACGTTAAGGCATCGACTCGTCAGGCTTTTTTGGTCGCATTTTGGCTAGTAATCGAGGGTATCTACAAAATACTCCCAACACAAACCTCGTAGGTGCACCCAAGCGTCGACAACTTCCTGAACTGGTGCATCCGCCTTTTCTCAAGCTGATGCCACACTTGATCCCGTAATGTGCAATGCCGTTAGTTGATGGCAAGGTCACCTTCGGCAGTTGCACCGATAATGGCAAGCCGGCCGGACATTTGTCTGTGAAGTCAAATACAGGCCGTTACATCTAGTCTCAGGGTGCGTGCACGGGCAGCGACTATACTTACTTATCTTGTGGCTGTCTCCTCCCTTGCTCGGTTATCATCTGCTGAAGGCCTGCAACGGACTGCGCACTGGAGGATGTCTCAAGGGCTTTCACGGCCATTTCCTCCACCTTTTGGTAAGACTTGTCCACTTGCTGTGACAGCTTTGTGATCTGATCACGCTGTTCTTTGACGGTCGCTTCGAGCGATTCAATTCTGCTCTTCAGAACGTTGCGCTCTCCCTCAAACTCCTTTTTCATCAACTCTTCGCGGTTCTTTCCCTCCAAAGCCAGGCGTTCAGTCACTTCCTTCACGGCCTTGGATACGGCAGTCTCCATCTCCTTTGGCGCCATGCTTGCCTTCTTCTGCAATTCGGCGAGCTCCTGCTCTTTTGCCGCAACAGCCGTTTCTCTCGTGGCCAGCTCCGTCTCCAGTTCGGCTCTTCTCATACTCATCTCTCGTTCGAGCTTGGCCTTTTCGTCCTGAAGCGTCTCCTTCGCAAGCCTCTGCTCACGCTTGAAAGCGTATTCAAACTCCTCCTTTTCGCGCTCGCGCCTCTTCTTTTCAGCGGCATCCCACTCTTTCGCCTCAATCTCACGAGCCTTCTTCTCGCTATCCCACTGGCGCCGCGTGATTTCAGTTTCCCTCTGGGCATCCTCTTTATCCTGCGCCATCCTGGAATCAAACTCCTGTCGCTTTCTCTGCTGTGCCTCGACGAGCGCTGCGAGCGTGACTGTCTCTTTTTCGATGGCATACAACTCCTGAAGCTCTCCTTCTTTGAGTTGCACGGCCTGCGTCACCTTTCTGAATTTGTCTGCTTCTCCCTCAAGATTATCCGATATCTGGCCCAGAGTCTTGGCGACATCGGCTCTCAAGCCGGCGATTTCTTTGGCAATGCCGTCGACGGACAGCGAGGAGACGGAATCAGCTACTTTCAATACTTCTACCTTCTTCTTTTCCTCAAGCTTCTTTTCCGGTTTGAGCTCACCTTCTTCCTTTTCTTTAAGCTCCTTCAATACCGCGTTATAAGCATCGAGCATCTCTTGCTTGGTGCTGGACATTGAAAGCTTTTTTGGATCCGATTTTTTTGCGTCCATGGCGCGATCCTCTCCTTTTTATTTGACAGCATGCTTAACACTTATCTCATTTTCTCAAAAACATCAATCTTTCTTTCAGGCGGACTTAAACCATGCTGGCTACGCTCTCCCGCCTCTTTATAATCATTTTTCGGTTATGTCTACAACTCTTGTTACTAAATTCTCCGATCAAGAAGCAGTTCCATGGTTATAATCGAAGAGGACACTGGAGAATCGCCTTCAGGGAGCTATGAGATGTAAGTTTGGGAAATAGCGACGGTACCGCTTCCTGTCACGCGTGAGCAGAGGTATGCCTGCGACAAGAGCGTGCGCCCCGATAAAAAAGTCGGGTAGAGGCGTTGTTTTTGACCCACCCCGACGCTTGTACTTGAGAAACACCTTACCCGCAAGGAATGCTGCCTCCCATGGTAGGGGCTCTTTCCGGAACACGAGGGGATCGAGCGCCTCTTCCAGCTCCTCTATCGTGGCAAAGCGGATTGATATTTCTGAATAAATGATCGGATTAATAATAAGTCCGTTGGTATCCGCTTCATGAGCCAAGGTAGTTGAGGACCAAGAGAACCATGTGGGATCCTCCGTGAGAACATCCAGAATAATGTTGCTATCGACCAGAACGTCCACTTTATGCCCTTGTCAACGCCATGATTTCATCGGTCGTCATACGAATCGAGCCCTTTCCGCGCATGCGCTCAACAACCCTCCTGCCACGGGTTCCATATTCACTCTTGGACACGCAAAGTTTGCCATCTTCAAACGCAAACTCTACCTCGGTGCCTGGTAACAGTCCAGCCTTGTCTCTCATTTCCTGCGGAATAGTGACCTGCCCTTTGCTGGTGATACGCATGAAGCCTCCTTTCTTATTACTCTTACCGGTATTACTATAACTCAGTGTACTGTCT
>JADGQN010000166.1 GCA_017881765.1 Syntrophobacterales bacterium
AGCACATCAAGTGCCACTTCGGACCGCGACCCGCAAAGCAGCACCGCTCTCTCCAGCACATTGGCCAGCTCCCTCACATTGCCGGGCCACGGATAGTTGAGCAAGGTTCGCATTGTCTCGGAGGAGACCTCTTTACAGGGACCGCCTCTCGCGAGCTTTCGAAGGAAATAATCCACCAAGAGGGGGATATCCTCCTTTCGCTCCCTCAATGGCGGGACCCAAATTATGAAGGTATTGAGCCGGTAAAACAGATCCTTACGAAATTTCTTCTCCTCGACCTCTTGAGTCAGGTTCCTGTTTGTAGCACACGTAAAGCGTACGTCCACCCTTATCTCTCTGGTGTCTCCAACTTTCCTGAATACTCCCGCCTCCAGTACCCTGAGCAGCTTTGCCTGGATTGTGGGACCCATGTCTCCCACTTCGTCCATGAAGAAGGTACCGCCGTTGGCAATCTCAAGAAGGCCCAGTTTGTCAGCCTCCGCCCCGGTAAATGCCCCTTTTTTGTAACCAAAGAGCTCGCTTTCGAGGATAGTTTCCTGAAATGTACTCGAGTTGACAGCCACGAAAGGATTATGGGCGCGATGACTCATCTCATGAATAGCCCGCGCCACCAGTTCTTTGCCCGTCCCTGTCTCGCCCACGACCAGAACTGGCGCATTGGTCGAAGCTACAACGGAAATGAGCCGTTTCACCTCTCTTATAGCCCTGCTCTCGCCGATGAAGTCGTCACGGAATTCTGCGCGATGAAGTTGCTCTTCAAGGATGATATTCTTTTCCCTCAATGCTTTCTTTTCATGGGCCCTCAGGATCACTTTCGAGAGCACGGAGAGTTTTGTCGGCTTAGTAAGATAATCATAGGCCCCCAGCTTCATCGACCGAATGGCTGTATCGACCGAGGCGTAGCCGGTCAACATTATCACTTCCAGTATGGGCTGCATTTCTTTCAACCGGGCCAGGAGTCCTATGCCATCCATGTCAGTCAGTCTTATGTCCAGGACACAGACGTCAAACGTCTCCTTCTTCATCAGGGAAAGAGCTTCCGCAGCGCTGGAAGCCGTGGAAATATCCATGCCTTCCTGCGTGAGCTTTTTTTCGATCGCCTCGACCAGGCGCGTCTCGTCATCAACGATGAGCACGCGGATCATCTCGCTCCACCTTTTCACTCTGTGCCCAGGGGCACAGAGTGATGCGACAGACACTCCCGCCACCAGATCTGTTATTTATCTCGATCTTGCCACCCATCTTACTCAGGAACTCATAACAGAGCGTCAATCCAAGGCCCGTTCCTTTCTGCGAACCCTTCGTCGTAAAAAAAGGTTCGAAGACGAGTTCGGCTATACTTTCAGGTATACCCTCCCCGTTGTCCTCGACTTCAACCCGGACAGCCGATCCCTCCACAAAGCTCCTGATGGAGATCTGGGCGTCAGCTCGTTCCTCTACCGCATCGATTGCATTGTTCAAAACGTTCAGAAACGTCTGACGCAGCGCGTAAAGGTCCCCCTGTACCGGGGGAAGATCTTCGGTAAGGTTCCTTTGCAGCCGTATCCTGATCTTCTTGAAATTTATCAGTTCAATAAGGTCGTCGATCAACCGGCGCAGGTCTATGGGCCCCATTTCAAACCCATTTCTGCGGTTCAGGTCGAGGAGATTCTTGATCGTTTTCTTGCACCGGAACGCTTGTTCCTGGATCACTTCCAGGTATTCCGAGAGGTCGTGCAGATCATGCGGTTCCGAAGGTTGCCCGCCACATCGCTGGAGGATGTCTTGGGCAAGTTCCGAATGCGCGGTGATTGTCGCCAGCGGGTTACTCAGTTCATGGGCGACCCCGGTGGCGAGCCTCCCTATTGCAGACATTCTCGCCTCCTGGATCAGCTGCACCTTAGTTTTGACCCTGTCCGTGGTCTCCTCAATGATACAGAGCAGGCCCTCCACCTCTCCCTTTCTGTCCAAGAGAGGTACGCCCTTGAAGTTTAGATATTGGCTTCTCCCGCGATACGTAACAAACGGAAAATCGTAGAGCTGAAATGGTTTCCCTTGGAGTCCCTGTCGGATGTGCTCCGCGAGCCCGCATTTTATAGTATAGGAATTCTCGAGCCAATTGAACCCTATGAGCTTCTCCTGAGCCCTGAAGCCTAAGTCAGAAATAGCGCCAAGGGCAGGATTAACGCTTGTAAAGGCGCCCTTCTTATCGATGGTAAAAATAGCGACCGGAGCATTATTTATAATCGCCGTCTCCAGTTCATGCAGCCGGCGAAGCTCTTCCCCCACCTTCTCGTGCATGGTGACATCCTGGATCATCTCGATGACGTGAATAAATGTTTTTTGTCCCTTCCGCTGCAGAGGGGTCGCCGTCAACAGAAAATGCTTCGATTGACCCTCGTATTCCAGCTTAATGTCAAGATGTTCCGCGTGGCCACTTTTGAAGGTTCTCAGGACAGGACAATCATCACACGCTTCTCCCATTCCGAATATTTTTCTGAAACAACGTTTGTCGTCCAACTCTGCCAGCTCCTCACGACAGAGGCAGCGAAAGGCACGCGTGTTGATCCATTGAATTTCGAGATCGGAGTCGACTATCCAGATCCCCGCGGAAAGCGAATCAATAATCGACTCTAAGATGTTAGAACTTATTTTCACCAAGAATCCGCTCTCTTCGTGAGTGCTGCACGTCAAGCCCGTTCATTCGGGAAGAGTTTTTCTAATCTACAACGGCTTAGCAAAATAAGCAAGAAAATCCATAGGTTGAATATAACCAGAATTAGTCAAGCTATGGCACCGGCGGCGAGGACGTAGAAGAGAGCGCGAACAAAAAGAGACGGCCTTCGCCCCCTTTCAGGAGTGAAGGCCGTCCAACCAGCCTACCTTATTACTATTCCCACTTGGGCATAGGGAACTTCTTCGGAACCTCCCAGTCTTTAATGGACTTCATCCACTCCGCCTTTTCCACGAAGACGTCGTGGGCGAGCGGTGTCGGTGGATGGCAGACCCAGAGCGGGTCGAACTCATCTTTTACCTTGAGCAACCACTGGTGATAATTCGGTCCGTACATTGGCCCTGTCAGATAGAGCGGCTGGTGCGGGCCGAGAAGTGAGGTGTAAAAACGGTTCTTGATGTTCATCTTTGATGTTTCTACGTAGAAATGGTCCACGCCCGTCGTATCCTCGTCCTGATCCCAGTAGACCAGAAACTCGGAATAACCCTGATGACCCAGCTCAAAGCTCTGGAACCAACCGGGGTCACCGTAGTCCGGCATAAGCGGCGGTGTGTACTTTTTCTTCAGGTCCGCATAGAACTCACCGTGCTGTGTGGCGTGGGAAAGCGTCTCGATGATGTAGTCGACCGACACGTAGGACCCGCACATCAGCCACATGCCCGCGGAGTCCGCATTCTTGATCCAGGACTCATCGGACGGCTTCGTCGCACGGGGTTGAGACCCGAGCTCCGCCATGATATCGTTGAGCACGTTCTCATCATACTTCATCTGCTCTTCGGACGTGAACCCGATGAGCAGCACCCGGACGATATGGAAGTTCTTAACAGTCTCCTCACTCTCCTTGCCCCAGAGGTCCCAGAAATCTTCCTTGCACTCGGCCTTGGCTATCGACCTCCAGAAGAGAGGAACCTTTGTAACTGCCCCTGCTATTTCAGCCTTGGAGATCTCAAACATGGCTTTGACCTGGGCTGCCTTGTTCGGCACCTGGTAATTGATCCATTTCATGCGCTTTTCCGGAAGTGCCAGAGCCGTGTTGGGAGCAATACCCGTTGGCATCGGCTTCTCCGGCTGGAAAGGCAGCAGCTTGACTGCCATCTTTGTCACGATACCCAGGCAGCCGCGTAATCCCGTGAAACCCCTGAGAAGCCCCCTCAGATCCGGGCCGGGGCCGTCTCCCCAGAAGGGATCATCACCCACTGCAAGCGACCCCATCTTTACCAGTTCTCCATCAGGCAGTACCAGTTCGGTGCCCAGGATACGCCTGTGGGGCAGGCCGATCCTGTGGCTCAAAGGCGACCATCCGTCACCGATGAGGTTCGCAACGACGGACGCCTGAGCTCCGCCACCGCCGATGATTACGTACATGCCGCGCTTCATCGCCTCTTCCTGCAGCGGCGAATAAATGACGCCCGTGCCTACTACTGCAAACATATGCTTCTCGTCGATCTCAAAATCATTGAGCCTCTTCATGTCGATGAGCAGCTCATTCTCCACATGGCAGTGGGAACGGGGCCCGTAAAAGCCCGTGCTGTAAGGAACGTACGGCACACTGTACCGGTTGCAGATCCGCACGATGCGCTGCACCTCTTCCGTGGTCCGCGGAAGAACAACCACTGCGGGTATTTTCGTCATTACCCGCTCGTAACCGAGCCCGCTCTCGTAGCCGCCGGGTCCTGATCTATAACCTTCACACACAGCAGGGTCATCCGATATATACTTGGAACCCACGATCGACTCTAATGCGCTATATGCTTTTTTCGATATACCCATAGGTCACCTCCTCACGCCTGTAGCGAAGCCAAGATTAGCTCTGCTATATCCATCACCCGTATCTTATCCCCGTTTTCCTTGACCGCTTGGGCAAAGTTGCTTTTGCACCAGGGGCAGGCTGACACGAGGGCCTCAGCACCCACTTCCCTTACCTCTTCCAGACGGTGCTTCGCTGAAAAAGAGGCAAGATCCGGAAAAGCCTCCTTCGTTCCCCGGCCGGCGCCGCAGCAGAAGGAATTCTCTCTTGTACGCGGCATCTCAACAAAGGTGACACCGGGAATGGCCTTCAGTATGTTCCTGGGCTGCGCATACAGCCCTGTTGTACCACGACGCCTCTTCAGTCGCGGATTCACCATGCCCATCCACCCCCGCTCGCCGCTATATGGCGTCCAGGGATCAGCAAGCCTGCTGATGCCGCAGGAATCATGATAGGCCAGCCTGACATCCACCGGTTTAGTCAGCTTCAAGGAGCCTTTCTTGAGCGCCTCGTCAGCAAACTCAACGAGGTGCATTACGTTGAAGCCCAGGTCGGACGTCGCTATATTGAGCAGCTTCGGATAGTCAACCTTCCACATCCGGTAGCCTTCCGCGCAGGCCGTCAATACCGTTTTCGCGCCCAACGCCTTGACCGCCTCGATGTTCCTCTTAGCGAGCTCCCGTGCCTCATCGAGCATGCCCACCGAGAAAAGCGTGTTTCCGCAGCACCATTCATCCTTCATCAGCATGAAAGGCGTGCCCGTGGCATTGAGGATCTTCGCGGTTGCCTGCGCTATTTCAGGGTTCACGTAAGAGGCTGAACAGCCAACGAAATAGACCACGTCAGCCTTGTCTGCAACCTTAATGTCGCTCGTCAGCCATTTCTTCCTGTTTTCGTGGGGTGCCCCAAATTGATTATGGTTCTTGGCTATGTTCTGGGCAATCTTCTTATGCGCAGGCATGGGGCCGGCGCCATCCTGAACAGCCTTTACCCTCATGGCCTCAAGTCCAAGCCCGATCTCCAGGTCGAGATTTCTCTTGCAGCCCACATCGCACGCACCGCAGAGCGGGTCCGCATAAACGATCTCCAAGAGCTTCGGTGTCCATTTCAACTTGCCCTCGATTATCCCCAAACCGATCCTCATTTTTCCAAAGGCGCCGTACGCGTCGAAGTCGTTCCACGTGTTACTCGGACAACGCGTGCTGAATCTGACCCCGGGCATGTACGTGTGTTCGACCCAGTAACAGCCTTTGCACTTGATGCATCGGCTCATGTCGTACGCGAAATTATCAAGTTTTCTTATGTCTAGGCTAAATTGCGTGGTTGGCATCGTCTCCTCCTTAGAAACAGAGATTTCCGGGGTTCATGATGTTCTTAGGGTCAAACACCTTCTTCACCCGTTTCAGCGCGGCTACATAGCCGGCTGCCCGCTCATACACCATGGGGGCAAGCTCCCCATATGGCCTGCTGAAAAAGGCCCCTTCGCTCATCAGCACCTGCGCGGCATCACGATACAGACCGCTGACCATCGCCAACTCTGCCGCATCTTCCGGGTCATAGAAGAAGGTGAACTCCAACTGGCAAGCCCGGTTATGCTCTATCGGCTGGTAGTAGATTCCGATATCGCCTATAGGATAGCCGTGTCTGGCCGCCACTTCTTCGACTACATCGATAAAGAGTGGCGCACTCGCCGGCCTGGCGATGAAGAAAAGACTCTGAGATGCCCCTCTCCACTGGTTCTTCCAGTACGGAACATCGGCCGGCCACGGTTTTCTCAGCATGGGAAGAAGCTTCCGGGCCGCGCCGGGAAACCCGGGCAGGGTGTCGGTAAGGACGAGGTCCCTGAACTCATTGCGCAATACTTCCTTCAAGAACTTCTCTTCGTAGGCGATCTTCTCTTCGGGCCGCCTGAACAAGCCACTTATCACCAGGATCAAAGTCCATGGCGGCAAGGTCGTAGCCAGCCTCTCGAATTCCGTTGACCACTTCTCAGTAAGAATCGCGGCCAGATCCACGTTGTTAAGCAGCAGACACTCCTGCCCGATCCTGCGCGGGAGGATCCTGTGGAGGAATTCTATCGCGTAGGCAAGGTCCTCAACGGGAGCAAAGAGGATCTTGTCAATCTTTGTCATCCATTCAATCTTGATGTGTGACCAAGTTACCACACCCATGGTGCCCTGGGCACCCTGCACGAACCGATAGAAGTCGAGTCCCGGTCCTGAAGGGTTGCCGCCTCTCGACTTCGAATCCGGAAATCCGTTCACACTGGCTGACCCCATGCGGAAGGGTTCTGACCCGGGCCAAACCACCTCCATGGCCTGCATCGGTTCACCGTAGTCATAAACTGTGTTCGTAGTAACTTCCCGTTCCAGCCAGTCAGTGAGTACCGACCGGTCTGCCGGCGGCAGAAGCGGCATTATCATGCGCAGGCCCTTCTTCTCCAGCTCGCCAGTGAGCTGTCCCCAGGTAACGCCAGCCTCCAGTCTCACTGTCCTGTCAGCGTCATTGATCTCCTGGATCTTGTTCATGCGCTTCGCCAGATCCAGAACCACGCCACCCTGCTTCGGTATCGTGGAGCCGTGGAAATGCTGCGCCGAACTGACTGGAACAACGGGGATGTTCTTGGTGTTGCAATACTTCAGAATGGCGCTTACCTCTGCCGAATCCTTTGGGTATGCCACAGCATCAGGAACCCCCGGCGGGACGAGACTGTAGTCGCGTGAGTATCTGAGCCGGTCTTTCTTGATATCACTCACGTTCTCCTCTCCGACAATCTTTGCTAAATCGTCCTTGAGTGCCATCTTACCTCCTTGCTACTCTATTTTAATGTTAAAACTTAATACTACCGATATATCGTAGTCTAACTCTTTCATTCATTCATTGCAGTTAATGAATCTTACCGGTACCAGGAGTTCGCGTCCACAATTTTATGTCATTTGTGACATAATATCAACACCGAGTGGCCCAATTTCGAATTGCCGCTATTGAACTACCCCTCACGTACGTGCGCATGAACGTGTCTCCAAGCCTAACGGCTGAAAGGTTGATAAATCTATTATGATCTAGGCAGGCAGTTGTTTAAGTGCACGTCGTGGTCGAGTTTAACGTAAAATCCGGCTCAAAGCAAGAAAAAAGAAACGCCGTTTCACCTTATGGAATCATAATAAGGATTCGTAGAGTTACTGACATCTCCTTTATATACTTACGGCACGTATTGCCGCCTTTCAGTCTCCCTTTGATCGTGACCTCTTCAGAAGATCCTGTCTTTTGTTATCCAGGAGGGATACCAGCGGTAATACTCGGCAGGATGTGCTTTATCCAGACCGTCGTATGTCGCCTTGGCCAGTTCTATGCCTTTCTTGCTGCGGTAAAGTTTAACAAGCCCTTTATTCTCCAGCGTAAGAAGCACCTCTTCGAGCCGAGCAGTCTCCACGTCAAAGTACTCCCGCATGTCCCCCGTGGACATGTGCAGTCCGGGGTTCACCCTGTAGTCTTCCGCCAGCAATCCCAGAACCTTCTCTTCGTCGATCTGTTTCTGCTTCTCCGGGAGACTTGCCGCGGGTACGGGCACTCCCAGTTTCTCGTGGATCACCCTCCTGCGCATCTTGAATTCATCTGCCCACTGCCTGACGGCCGTGCGAAAAATAACGAGCCTGCATGCTTCCATGGTGCCCCCGGCTATGTTCTCAATCTTGGATACCTTCATGATCTCTTCCACGGGATAGAACGGCGTGAGGGCGTCACCACCCATGACCTGCATGGCGTCGAGGCTCGCCTGCAGGGCTCCTTCGCAGATGTAGACTTTGGCAACGTTCGACTCAAGCGTGATATCCCAGCCGAGATCCCAAAGATGTGCCGTATAGTAGGTGAGGATGCGAGCTATTTTGACCTTGGAGACCAGGTTTGCAATTTTGAACTGGTTTTCGGGGATGTCGATGGTCGGTCTGCCGAATTGTATCCTTCGCTGCGCGAAAGGTACGGCATTTCTCAAGGCCTCCGTGGCCCAGCCCGTTGCCTGGGCGCAAATGAGGGTTCTCTCAAAATTGAGGCCTGCCGTCATCACACGCCAGCCTTCGCCCTCTTTTCCGATCCTGTTTGCGGCAGGGACGGGCACATTCTCAAAATTGAGCACCCCGTTCTGAATATTGTCAAAGCCGATGATCTCGTTGATCTTTTCGACTGTCAGGCCCGGTGCGCCTTTTTCCACGATGAAGGCCGTGAGGTGCTTGTGGGCTCTAATGTCATCAGGGCTGTTGCTCGTGCGGGCATAGAGCATATGACGGTCAGCAACACCCGCTGCGACAATGAATCGTTTCTTCCCATTCAGAACATAGACGTCACCTTCGAGCCGCGCGCTTGTCTCAATCGCCGCAGCATCCGTGCCGACAAACGGCTCCGTGATGACAATAGCGCCCGTCTCTCCTTTCGCTATACGCGGAAGGAATCGCTCTTTCTGCTCTTGCGTCCCGTACTCTACAATCTGCCTGAGGCCTCCCAACATATTGCCAACGACAGTGCGCCCCGGGCCGGGCATGCGGTTGAAAGCTTCGCATGCGATACAGGCGCCCGTTGCTCCCAGACCCAGTCCGCCGTACTCTTTGGGGACACCGGCGCCTGAGTACCCCCTTTCGGATATTTTTTGAAAAATGTCCCGGGGGAACTCCCTTGTCCAGCGTGTCTCAGCATCCCTGGGCACGAGTTCTTCGGCAAACAGCTCGACTTCGTCAGCGAATTTTTTCTGTTCATGGGTCCACCAGGGGAAATGTTCCATCTACGAGCCTCCTTCTTATTTTTCTGCGA
>JADGQN010000167.1 GCA_017881765.1 Syntrophobacterales bacterium
TACGGCAAGCTCCTCGGAATCAGCGTTGAACAATTGCACAGGTTAAAAGAAAAGGGTATCATCTAGTCTTGCCCGAGATGAGACTGAAACCCCTCTTTTATCCTCAAAGCCTGGTAGTAGTCGGTGTATCAGATTCCCCCTCGAATCTCGCAAGGCGGATCATTGAGAACCTCGATGGTGCGCGATTCCACGGAACGATCTATTGTGTCGGCAGGCGCGCCGGAGTGCTGAAAGGCAGGCCGATATTCGAGCGGATCGACGAGATCGACGCAGTTCCGGATCTCGCTCTCCTCCTCATTCCCGCCGAAACCATACCAGAGACTCTGGAAGCATGTGGAAGAAAACGCATAGGATATGTCGTGATCGAGACAGGCGGCTTTTCTGAGTTTCAAGAAGAGCGGGGAAGGCTCGAAAGACAGATCCTGGAGATAGCCAACAAATGGAATATCAGGTTCATGGGACCCAACTGTGTGGGCGTCATCAACACGGAAAATGGATTGACTATGCCTTTCTATTCTGTCGAGCCACACGATCTGGTAAGGGGAACTATTTCCTTTATTTCTCAGAGTGGCGGCCTGGTGCACGATTTCCTCAAGCGCTGCCGGCACGAGAATTTGCGATGTGGCAAGTTGCTGAGCATCGGGAACAAACTGATGCTCGACGAGAATGATTTTCTGGAATTTCTCATCAATGATCAGGCTACCCTCGCGATCGGGCTTTATCTGGAGAGTGTGGCGGATGGAAGACGACTTATGGAGGCGGCGGAGTCAACTGAAAAGCCCATTGTCGCGCTCAAGGGAAACAGGAGCGCCGCGAGCCAACAGATAGCACGATTTCATACGGCTGCGCTGGCCGGCGATAACCGTATACTTGAGGCTGCCCTCAAGCAATGCGGTATGCATCCGGTAGACAATCTGACCGAAATGATCCAGCTCTTCAAGATATTCACTCTCCCTCTTCTGAAAGGGCGCAATCTCATGCTCATCTCCCGCTCAGGAGGACAGGCGGTATTACTGGCTGATGCTGCCCACACCTACGGTTTCAACCTGGCCGTGCTTCCTGAGCGCCTCCGTGATTTCGTGACTGGAAAGGTAAAGGCGGGAGTCATAAGGCCGACCAACCCCGTAGACCTCGGGGATGTCTTCGACATTCAGTCTTACGACAAGATGATAGAGATGTCGCTGGAAGACAAGGGTATCGACGGCGTCGTTCTTTTCCATTATTTTCCTGACGAGGAGAAGGAGGCTACCGAGGCCCTGATTCAGTCCACGGCTACATTAGCACGCAAGTACCAAAAGCCGGTGGTCTTTTGTCTGCTGCCCGGCAGAAAGGAGATACTCACGCTTGATGCTGAAGAATACTTTCCCATATTCGACGAAGGGGATACGGCCTTCGAGGCACTGGCTTCCTCTCTGCTCCACTTCGAGAACCGACAGAAAAGGACCGCCTCCGCTCCTTTCGTAAAACATACAATAGGGGCGAGCGGCCATCCTGGAGGTCTATACCAATTCGGATTCGAAGATAGAGTGAGGCGGCAGCGAGGAGCCGACGCAGGCGTACCTGGGGGTACGTCGAGGAGGGCGACGCAGCGACAACGAAACTATATCGATGAAGGCGAATTGGTATCAGAAATCATGCCCGTGGACGAGACATTCGCTCTGCTCAAGGCCTCAGGACTGTCAGTAGCAGACTATGCCGTCGTTTCATCTCTTGAAGAAGCGATGGAAGCAGCGGGCAGAGTGGGCTATCCGGTCGCTTTGAAAATAGCTTCTCCGGCTATGCTTCATAAGACCGAGGAGGCCGGCGTCAGACTCGATCTGCGCGATGCTCCCTCTCTTGAGCATGCCTTCAGCCAGATGAGGGCGGACCAATATCTCATCCAACGCATGGTCCGGGGTTGCGAGACCATCCTCGGGGCAAAACGGGACCCGCAGTTCGGGCCTGTCGTAATCTTCGGTATGGGCGGGATACTCGTGGAGCTTTTTGACGATGTGGCAATTTGCGTGGCTCCTCTCGATGAGCGGATCGCCATGGAAATGATGGACGAGATAAAGGGCTCCGCAATTCTGAACGGTTACCGGGGAGGTCCTGCCCTCGACAAAAGGGCCCTCTCGAACGCTCTTCTGAGCGTGTCGAACCTGCTGCTGGAGCACCCGGAAATCGTCAATCTTGACATCAATCCGCTCATCATCCTCGAAGAAGGCAAAGGCGCTTTTCTGGTCGATGCCAAAATGGAACGTTCAGTGCTCACATCTTTTTAGTACAAAAGCTGATCAAGCGAACCGCAGGATCAATGCCGGTCTAACCTCGCCTTTACAACTCCTTCATCCATAGTTACATTCTGAACAACGCGACGGCATGATACGACAAAAGGCGACCGTGCCAGACTGAAAGGAGGCTCACATGAGAATGAGAAGGTTATCCTTTCGAGACATAAGAATAATCCTTGCCAGTCTGCTTCTGCTATCGATACCCGCGATCAGTAATGCGCAGGCGGGCCCGCCGCCCATAGCACCCCCACTGGCTCGCGAAGGCGACTTGTCAGTAATGCTGGCGGCAGCCTTGGGGGTCGGGAATACCGATGACGAGGTTGAGGCTGAAACCCGGCTGGGAGGAATCGGCGTCACGCCGCGGAATGGGTGGATCGCCGATTACCCGGTTACACCCGATATTCTTGGTGAATTACAGAGATCGGTGGGCGAGGCCGCGGATGCCCGAAAATTATCGATGAGCAGGGACGAGGCTCTGAAGAGGCTTAATGACGCTTCCGATCAGCTCGGGGTCGCAGTCAGGCCCCTTGCAGGCAATGAAGGCTACAGGGGTGAATCTCCTGGTGCTGAGAATTATCCCAACCCCGACGCGGTAAACGATTACTACTACGATGAAGGGCCTCCAGTGGTCACCTACTACGCTCCGCCACCCGACTACTATTACCTGTACGCCTGGGTTCCCTACCCCTTCTGGGGCTATGGCTTCTGGTTTCCCGGATTTTTTGTCCTGCATGATTTCCATAGAGTGGTAAACGTGCACAACAGAGCCGTGTTCGTTTCCAATCATTTCAATGACGTCAGCGCTCACAGGGTTTTCCGCGTTGACCCCGTCAACAGATTTAGCGGAAGAACTTTCGCCGGCATAGGTGCGCCTCGTACAGGTGGTTTTGTCTCGACCGGGGTTCCGAGAAGTGACAGAAGGATCTTCAATGCGCCTCCGCGGACAGCGCCAACCGGCAGCATGATCGGCTCGCCTTCCGGCGGAAGCAGAGCGGTTGCCCCGCCTTCCCGTGCCCCTATGGCAGGCCAGGCCACTCGCAGCGGTGGTCCAGGAATAGCTGGCCAGGCCACCACGGGTGGGGGTGGTTCCGGCATGGCAGGACAGACGACCACTGGCGGTGGAGGAGCGGTTGGTTCGCCTTCCGGCGGGAGCGGTGGTTTTTCGGGTGGGGGCCGTGAAGGGGGAGGTTTTTCGGGCGGCGCTCGAGGCGGCGGTTCGTTCGGAGGAGGCCATGGTGGCGGCGGGGGCGGACATGGAAGATGAATAGCGATGAGCGTGAATCGCGAGGTCGACCGATGAAGCATGCGCGCTTCTTTAGATTTGCCATTCTGGTAGCGCCAGTTCTTTTTCTCGCAGCGGCAATCACCGCGGCAGGCATAAAGGTGCGTATAGAAGAGTGGAACCTTCCATCTCCAGCCTCTCTCCCGCACGATCCAGCCGTAGCACCGGATGGATCGCTCTGGTACACTGGTCAGCGATCTAACACCCTTGGACGCCTCGATCCAAAGACGGGGCAGATAAAGGAATATTCTTTAAAGACTCCCGATTCAGGACCGCACGGGCTAGTGGCCGATAAGGAAGGCAACATCTGGTTTACCGCGAATTACAAGGGATATATCGGAAAATTAATTCCACGGACCGGTGCGGTGACAGAGTATGCCTTGCTGGATCCTGCCGCTCGTGACCCGCACACCCCGGTCTTCGATCAGAAAGGGGTACTATGGTTCACGGTGCAGGCGGGCAATGTCGTGGGCAGGTTAGATCCGCAAACAGGTGTTGTCAAGCTAAAGTCGCTACCAACTCCCAATGCACACCCTTACGGGATCGCGATCAACACAAGAGGGGTCCCATTTTTCTGCGAATTCGGGACCAACAAGCTTGCCGCCATTGATCCGGGCACCATGGAAATCACCGAGTATGCGCTCCCGATGGGTGCACGGCCGCGGCGGCTAGCTATCGCGGAGGGTGACATTATATACTACACCGACTTTGCGCGCGGATATCTTGGCCGGTTGGACCCGAACGGAGGCAAGGTCGAAGAAAAGGCCTCGCCTGGCGGGACCGGTTCCAAACCATACGGTATAACTGTAACCTCGGACGGCGCGGTCTGGTACAGCGAGTCCGGCGTGAGTCCGAATACGATCGTCAGGTTTGATCCGAAAACGAAAAGCTTTGCGGGCTGGCCGATACCCTCCGGCGGCGGTACGGTTCGCAACATGGTCGCAACACCGGGAGGAGATCTCTACATCGCGTGCAGCGGCGTAAATAGAGTCGGGATTGTCAAAATTGAGAGGTAATACCAATAGCACAAGATTAAGGATAAGGAGGTAGGACATGAGAAAAGGTATTTGTGGAATATCAGTGCTGGCCTTACTGCTCGGAGCGCTTTTCGCGCCCGGGGGGACCAAAGAGGCAACCGCGGCCGTAGGGATCAACATCAACATCGGCCCGCCGCCGCGATATGTCATCCCTGCTCCCCCTCCGGTGGTCGTAATACCGGGAACTTATGTCTACGCCGTTCCTGACATCGACGTGGATATTCTCTTCTACCAGGGCTATTGGTATCGTCCCCATCAAGGCTATTGGTTCAGGGCCAGGTCCTACAATGGACCCTGGGTATATCTTGCCGCGCCGCAAGTCCCTCGCGTCTTGATAGAACTGCCGCCTGACTATCGCAGACCACCACCCGGATACCGCCGGATACCCTATGGACAGTTCAAGAAGAACTGGGGTGCGTGGGATCGCCAACGATACTGGGACCGGGACAGAGAATGGCGGGAAGGGTGGCATAGAGGGCCCGAAGGAAGAGGCGGAGATGTCAGGGAAGAACACCGTGGAAAGCCTGAAGGAAGAGGCGAGGAGCGAGGTAGAGGACCTGAGGACCGTGGAGGGCATGAAGGCCACGAGGGCAGATAAAGACTGACTCGTTCATGACCGTCAGGCACGGATGGGGCCATGCTTTGACAGTATGGCCACATCCTTTCTGTAGATGGCGGTCAGCCTGGGAAACGACGTCGCCAGGAGAGATGCGCTACCCCGTCATTCACGCTCAGTCGTGCGTCCGGTCGTAGCGTGCTCAAGCTTCTCAATCTCATCGCTTGCGCATTCAGGACATTCAGGGGGCTCTTCCTCCCCCCGAATCGCCTTAAACTCCCAGCCGCATTTTCTGCATATATACTTTTCTTCAGCCATGCTAATCACCACCTTTGCTTTGTACCGGCTTCATGAGCCTTTCCGGAATCCGCTTCCTAATCATAATCAAAACTAATGCAGCGGGATGACAAATGCAATTCATGCGGTAAAGTTGCCCTGCAATCGGAACTTGCGGGCCTATTTTGACAAACATAAGGGAGATGGAGTAATGTGCTCGTCCGAACAGTACCGCCTGGAAGGTGAAATTTGGCGACAACCTACCCCTGGTCAAGGGAGGGGCTAGCGGCTGCGGTGGGCCCTGCAGGGTCATGCCTTGACAACTATGGGCACGTTGCCAACATCAAACTCGTATATCAGGCTATCTCTACTATCTCGATGGCCGTTGGTCTTTCCATCGAAAACTCGAAGATGAAACGGATGGGCATCCGCTCATGCCACTTCATGCTCTCGAAAAGTCCCGGCACGACTGTCTCGCCAATGATGGTTCCGCCCTCACCCAGCCCATCACGAACGAGGGCCAGGACATTCTCAAAAGGGACATTAACAAGACCGGACATCAAGACGATGACCTTGGCCCTGACAGGCCCTTCCTTTTTTGTGGCAACCATGCCCAAGTCATTTATTGGTTCAAGTCGCCAGAGCCTGCTGAGGTCACCATCTGTCGCAAAATAGAGATTGAGTCCGACGTCTTTCAAGAAGTAGCTGAAAAACGTCGCCATCGCGTAACAGGCGCCTTCACATCCGGCCCATATGAGGGTGTCACCCTTCTTTGCGCCGGCCTTTTCAACGAGAGAACTGAAAACAGCCGGCATGTCAGTGTGATCTTTGCCAATCGACAACACTTTCCTTTCTCGATTCATGCGATTCTCATCTCGAGCAAGGCACTACCATTCGATCAGGTTTTTCAGGGTTTTTCGTTCCCCGTTGAGGTAGCGCTGAATATTTTCTCCGATCACGGCCATGGCCTGTTCGACATAGACGTCGCTTGGCCCGCCCATATGGGGAATTACCATCACATTCTTCATGCCCCAAAATGGATGGTCTGAAGGCAGCGGCTCCTGACGGTAGACGTCAAGGCCAGCGCCCGCAATCTTACCGGCATTCAGGGCGCTGATAAGCGCTTCGTCATCGATCAACTCTCCCCGGGAAAGATTGATGAGAAAGGCGGTAGGCTTCATGGCCGCAAGGACTTTCGGCCCTACGATGTTGTTCGTTTCGGGCGTATGAGGGGCGACGAGGATCAAAAAATCGACCTGCCCGGCTACTTTTACGATGTCTTGGGGACCATAAAAATGGTCGATCCACTCTACGTTCCTCTTCGCGATATCCATCCCGAAGACTTCCATACCGAAGACTTTGCACTTGCGCGCTACCTCCTCGCCGATGACCCCGATGCCAAGAATTCCCGCTTTTTTTCTCCAGAGGAGTTTGGACGGCCGGTTCACCCAGAGCGCCTTGTCCTGATTTCTTACTACTTCGGAAAGGTCTCTATTGAGGGCAAGCATGAGCAGCATGACCATCTCGGACACTTGCGGGGCGTGGATGCCGCGGGTGGTACTGATGATGACATCCTTCTTCAGTGAGGGCAAACGCGTAATATAGTCCGTCCCGGTCGTCACAGCCTGTATCCACTTTAGCTTTGACGCCTTCTGCATAAGGCCGTCGGAGATCCTGGCACACAAGAGTGCATCCGCCTGTTCGATAAATTCGCCAACCTCTTCTTCATTTGTAGCCGCATGAATGACAAGATCCGGAAACTTCTCGCTTATTGCCTGTTTATACCCTTTTGCCAACTTGTCGAGCACGAGTACATTCATTTCCGTCTTCCTCCCTCAGCGTTATGGATAATAATCTTTTGCGCCCGCAAAATATACCTCTTGTCGCATACAAAGGACAAGCGCTGATATTTAACAAATGAGCGATATGGTATAAAATTACAGGACATAATCTAATCGCACAGGATACGCGAGGCTCGCTGCCATGACAAAAAAACCTGCTCAGCCCAATCCGAAGCATGCCGCCGCGCCAGAGTCAGCCCACCACGGCAAACTCAGCCTCGAGCGTCTTGTCTTCTTCAGCGATGGCGTCTTCGCTATTGCGGTTACGTTGCTGGCTCTCGAAATTCGCTTGCCAGCAACGGAAGGGACGCTGACGAACATGCAGCTTCTTCATAACCTTGAGGTGATCTGGCCGAAATACCTGAGTTACGTCGTCAGTTTCATGGTTATTGGCTTCTTCTGGATGGGACATCACAAGAAATTTCGTCTCATTGAGCGGTATGATCACAGTCTGCTGATGCTCAACCTTCTCCTGCTTATGGTCATCGCATTTGTCCCGTTTCCTACATCGGTGCTCAGTGCGCACTGGAATCAGACAGCTACTATCTTCTACGCACTGACCATGACGCTGGCGGGCGTGCTATCGGCGGCAATCTGGTGGTATGCGTCGCGTCACAACCGGCTCGTTAACCCGCATTTGGATCCGCAACAGAGTCGACGCGAGATGCTGAGGGCGCTCGTTGTGCCCGGTGTTTTCATGTTTTCTGTCGGCCTTGCGCTGATCAATGCTGACTTGGCAAAATTCTCCTGGTTGCTTATAGCACTGCTCGAATGGTTTATTTGACGGTTTTTACAGAACTTATCCCGGGGGCTCTTTCTTGGAGCCCCCGGGATAAGAAAGATCGTTTCTAATAAATGTGACGGGCGGGCCAGACTCCCATCTTTATTACCTTACCCTTCTGCACCTGGTCAACACGCACCTTATCAACACCCTCGATCTTACCCGGACCGTAGGTTAACGGCGTACTGCTTATGCCGCCGGTCTCAAGGTTTTTGATCTGGTAAAAGCCGAAGTTCAGCACGTCAACCGGCTTCAACTTCTCAAGCGGCATCTTCTGCATGGCGAGCCTCAATGCCTCAACCTGCGTCATGACCTCAAGCATGCCTCCCATATACTGGCTGTGCCTGGCGAATTTATTGGGGTGATACTTCTTCTGCAGGTCCACCTGGAACTTTACACCGGGGGTGCTGAGTTCGTCCCAGGGAGGAAAGCCACCGGCGACGACAAAACCGTCGCCCAGTTCGCCCATGGCGTCAGCAAACACGGGGAGGTGACTTGGCGTGCCGCAAGCAAAGGTTAACTTGTAAGGCTGAAAAGGGCCCATGCCCAATCTGACCATCTCCTTTACGGTCGGCTGTGAACCGGGATTAATCATCATGCCAACGGCAAGGTCAACGTTGTTCTGTTTGAGCCACATAAGCTGGGTGGTCGGCGGAGATGTGGGGACGAGCGGCACGTACTGGATACCGGCAAAGTCATAGCCCATCTTCTTGAGATATGCCTCCATCTGAGGTATCTCGATCGATTTACCCATCGCGTTATCAGCGGTCAGGTAGGCAACCCGCGGTTTTCTGTTCCCCTTCCATCTCTCTTTGTACCAATCGGCCGCGGCCGCCAGGCCATCGGTATAAATGGGGTAATAGCTGAGGATGGTTCCGGGAGGTTCAAGGAGAAAAGGACCGGTGGACATGCTGGGGGCACCGAAACCGTCCTGCTTCAACCTGTCTTTCAGAGCAAGCGCTGTGGGCGCCCCCGAGGCTCTGTAGACCAGTATTCCCTTGGCCTTAAGCTCCTCGTAAATGGAGAGCGCCTTTGCGGGCTTGAGCTCGTCATCCCGCCACAGAAGCTCTATCGTCACATCGGCGGGCCACTTTTCCTTGCGCCACGGGGCCAGATTCTTTGTTTCATTTACATATTTGACGTAGTCTTCGTAGGCCTGCAGGATCGCCGCTGAGTCCTCGGCGTAGGGTCCCGTGAGCGACATGGTG
>JADGQN010000168.1 GCA_017881765.1 Syntrophobacterales bacterium
ACGAACCCTGCATGATTGGCAAGAGAGCGGCGTGAGTCCAATGGCATCGTCACTTGCCAAAATGCTCTATCCTTAACCTCTGTCCGATCTTCACGTGCTCCTCGAAAAACACCTGGGTATGTTTGTGCGCCAGAGACTTCGTCAGTCCCGTTTTCTTTAAGATGGTTTCGAAGGAGATGGCTCGTTCAGAAAGCCCCATAAACCCAAGTACCTTGAGCGCTGCCCCATCGCATGTGCAAAAGAGGAAGCCCTTGCGTTTCTCGAGGGCTTCCTGCTCGCCTTTGTGGATCTCAGGCAGGAAGCTGTGGCTGTATCGCAATGCAAAGTCCTCGATCTCATCGGGCGTGCATTCCAGCTCAGTGATGCTCTTCCCCACCGAAAGCAGGAGATCAATCGGATGCCTTCTCCCGTCCACGGTCCGGTAGAAGAAAGCTTCGTTTCTCAAGACTATGGATGGGATGTAGACTTCGTGCTGTTTGATGATCTGACCCCAGGCTCCCAGCTCGTGAAACCCAATGATCGCGTTTGCGTCAAGTAGCACTATAAGCAATCGTGTAGTCCTCGTCCTCGTCGTAGCCCCATTTCTCTAGAAAAAGCGGTACCTCGCTGAAGGGTATTCCCACGTATTCCGCGAACCTCGCTTTCGACACCTGGCCCATGAGAAAAGCTTTAATAGCTAGGTTGATGTATCTGGCCGATAGGTAGGGTCCTTCACCCGTCACGCTTTTGGTGCGCCTCTCGCGCTCCATTTCCTTGAGAACCCTTGTACCCAGGGCTTCGATAACCTCTTCACGGGACAGAAGCTTCAGGTTGACGAGCCTCCAGAGCAAGGCATCCGTGGAGACATCGAACTCCCTTGCGATTTCGATCAAGCTGGCATAAGTGACCTTGCCATCCTCCAGCTTGTTGAGAAATTGCTCTCGAACCTCGTCGGCGGGCAGCAGCAGGGTGGACGCAAAGGCGTCCGCGAGCTGTTCAACCAGGCTCTTTTTGCTGTTCCGTGGCGTTTCATATATCTCACTATCCGAGAACTGTCCCCAAGTGACCAGGTGAAAAAACTCGTGAGCAAGATCATAGTTCCGCCTCCATGGGATGTCAGCGGAGTTGACGAGAATGGCGTGTCCCGTTGAGCCGCTCGTGGCAGCGGCGGAACCTGCGTCTTCGAGGTCGAGGTAAAGAACCAGAATGCCCAAGCGGTTCTCCAGGGCGGCTGGCAGGGCGCACGCGGGGCGGCCCCCAAGGTCAAGGTAACGCCGGTAGTCTTCTGCAAGCTTGCTCACATACCGGAACTGCTCTCTCCGCAGCTTTGACTGGTCCACCGGCAGGAGGGCGGCATGAGGTTCCGATTTGGCCTCTCCAGCAAGATCTGTGAGTCTTCCAAAATTCTGACAGAAGCTGAGAAGCTTCCTTTCCGCGAGCATCGTCTTGGCCGTCCGGCTCGGCTCCCGCCAAAGGACTTTTTGTTGCTGCTGTTCCTTCTGCCGAGGCATGAGGAAGAACTCAACACCCCTGCGGTATGTCTGGGCGAGCTTCATCAGCTCCCATGCCTTAACCGGCCTTTCTCCGGATTCAATTGAGCTAAGAGTCTGATAATTCTTGAACCCGAGCTGGGTAGCCACGTGTCGAAGCGTGAAATTAAGGGCCTCTCGTTCTTGCCTTAGGCGGATGCCTATCAGCTGGTCTTTTGTCATGGCGCCCTCTTTATAATTATTCCTTATGTATTTATATTATATGTGCTATTTAATATAACGTCACCTTATTATCGGTCGTCAGGAACACGAAGTCAAGACCTTTCTTTTGGTACGAGACGTCCATCGGCCCATCAAGTCTGCGCGGCGAGCAAAAGGCTTCGCCAGCCGTGGAAGCAGCTCCCGGCCGAGGCGAATTTTGATGGATAACGAGGCGCTCCGAGGCCTGGGCTGCGCAGGCGTACCTGGCGGTACGTCGAAGCAGACCAGGCCGAAGGGCAACGAAGTTAGGCGCAAAAGACGCCCGGCCACTCCTCACGCCATTTCGCATGGTGAAATGCTGTCCCAAACATATTACTTGACTAATGATTCAGATCAGCTATACTATTCCCATAACCGCTTGGATCCTGCAGCTGGACTGAGACGGAAGGAAACGCAGAACTTACGCAAGCCTTCTGAACACAGTTCAGAAGGCTTTTTTGTCGGGCGGTTTTAGGGGGGGCTTAATGGAGAAGCTAACGGTACCCGCAATCCGGCAGCGCAAAGGCGGTGAGAAAATCACCATGCTGACGGCGTACGACTATGTCTTTGGCGGAATCGTTGATGACGCGGGTATCGACATCGTCCTCGTGGGCGATTCCCTGGGCAATGTAATGCTCGGCTACCCGAACACCCTTCCCGTAACCGTCGATGAGATGATCCATCATACAAAGGCCGTTGTGAAGGCCACGAAAAGGGCCCTCGTTGTGATTGACATGCCCTTCATGTCCTACCAGGAGAGTATCGAGCAGGCTCGGCGGAACGCAGGCAGGATGATCAAGGAGAGCGGAGCGGAAGTGGTGAAGGTCGAAGGCGGGCTCAGGATGAAAGACGTGATCAGGGCCATGGTCGACATCGAGATCCCTGTGATGGCTCACATCGGGCTTACCCCTCAATCGGTCCACCGCATGGGTGGCTACAAGGTACAGGGAAAAGGCGCTGCCGAAGAGATGCTTTTCGAGGATGCGAGGGCCGTGGAAGAGGCAGGCGCCTTTTCGGTCGTTCTTGAGGGTGTGCCGCGCAACGCAGCGAAGAAGATTACCGAGATGCTCACCATCCCGACCATAGGCATCGGCGCGGGGCCCGACTGTGACGGCCAGGTGCTCGTCCTTCATGACTTACTCGGGTTGCTCGGCCAGTTCAGGCCGAAATTCGTGAAAAGCTATGTGAATATCCGGGCCGAGGCTGAAAAAGGGATCAAACAGTATATTGAAGAGGTGAAGAGCGGGGCGTTTCCGGACGACACCCATTCTTTTCATTGATATGAGAGTCATAGATACAGTCAAGGAAATGCAGGAAACCGCCGATAAACTCCGGGGGGAGAAGCGCATCGGCTTTGTTCCGACCATGGGATTTCTGCACGAGGGGCACCTTGCACTTGTCAGGAAGGCGCGCGAGCTGGCCGACGTGACCGTCGCAAGCATCTTCGTCAACCCCATACAGTTCGGACCGACCGAGGATCTGGCCAAGTATCCCAGAGACCTCGACCGCGACATGAAACTGCTCGAACAGGAAAAGACCGACATCCTTTTCTACCCGCCTTACGACGAGATGTACCCGAAAGGGTATACCACGTACGTGCAGGTGCGCGGACTGGAAGATTACCTGTGCGGGCAAACGAGGAAAGGCCATTTTGTCGGTGTAGCCACGGTCGTGGCGAAGCTCTTCAACATGGTAAAGCCTCATATCGCCGTTTTCGGGCAAAAAGATTACCAGCAGCTCACTATCATAGAGCGTATGGTCAAGGACCTCAACATGGACGTCCGGATCATCCCGTACCCGACCGTCAGGGAAGAGGGCGGACTCGCCATGAGTTCCCGGAATACCTATCTCTCTTCCGCTGAGCGGCAGAAAGCACTGCTTATCTACGCATCCATCAAACGGCTGCAGGAACTTGTCAAGACAGGTGAGACAGACAGCCTCCTGCTCAAGGAAGAGGCACGCCGTCTGCTCGCGTCCGAAAATGGCGTCAACATTGAATACGTCAGTATATCCGATCCTGAAACGCTCGAAGAAGTCGACTCCGTAAAAGATAGAGCCGTTTATGCGGTCGCTGTGCGAATCGGGAAAACCAGGCTCATAGACAATGCTATGTTAGGGGGAGGGGTAACGTGATTCGGAGCATGATGAAATCAAAAATCCACCGCGCGCGCATCACCGAAAGCAACCTGGAGTATGAGGGCAGCATCACGATTGATGAAGGCCTGCTCGAAAAGGCAGATATCCAGGAATACGAGCAGGTGCAGATCTACAACGTGACGAACGGCGAGCGTTTCACCACTTACGCGATACGGGGTGGCAGGGATTCCGGCGTCATGTGCGTCAACGGCGCGGCAGCCCACAAGGCCAAGAAGGGCGACATTGTCATCATCGTAACTTACGGCCAGTTTTCAGAGACGGAACTGGCTTCTTTTGTGCCAAAGCGCGTGTATGTGGATGAGAAAAACCGCGTGATGCGACTGAACTAACCGAACAGAGTTTTGAAGGGGGCCTGCCAGGCCTCCTTCAGGGCCTTATTCTCAATATCAATCAGCACAGACCCATCCATCCCTTTCACGACCAATCGTGCATCCGTGGTCACTTTTCCGATAACCGCATAGGGCACGGAGCGGAAGAGCCGCTTGAATTTCGGAAGGTCAGCCTCGCTGATAGAGACGATGAACCTGCTCGCCGATTCGGAAAAGAGCAGGAAATCGTCCCTGTAAATCCCCACCCTGGGCACCTGACTCAAATCAACAGACGCTCCGAGACCGCCTGCGAAGGCTGATTCTGCAAGCGTCACCGCAATGCCGCCATCAGATGCGTCGTGGGCGGATCTGATTAGCCCTGAGCGGATCGCCCGCTCCAATGCGCGGTAGGTCAGGCGCGCCTTCTTGCCATCTACTTTAGGGGGTATATTGCCCGCAAGACCCAGGTGCGCAAAGTACTCGGAGCCGGCCAGTTCAGCATGCGTTGTGCCTACAACGAGAACCAGGTCGCCAGCCTCTTTGAAATCCATGGTCACACTCTTCGTCACGTCCGGAATGCGCGAGATGGCCGAGATGAGCAGCGTGGGCGGAATGGAGATTTTGAGATCTCCGTGCATGTAATCGTTCTTCATGCTGTCTTTGCCTGAGATGCACGGGGTGCCGAACGTCACGGTATAATCGTAGAGCGCCTTATTCGCCCGCACGAGCTGCGCGAGCTTGTACTCTCCGTCGGGAGTTCTCTCGGAGGCCACCGGGTCGCACCAGCAGAAATTGTCAAGGAGCGCCATACGGTCCAGGCTGCCGCCCGTTGCCACATTATTCCGTATCGCCTCGTCGATGGCCAGGGCAGCCATGTGATACGTATCAAACTGACTATACTTGGGACAGATACCGTGGCTCACGACAACGCCTTCGAGACTGGCAGGGTCGGGCCGAACCACTCCCGCGTCGCTCGGACCTTCATTTTGCTTGCCGACAAGGGGCTTCACGACGGTGCCTGCCTGCACCTCATGGTCATACTGGCGGACCACGTACTCTTTACTGCAAACATTCCAGCGACCCAGGATTGCAAGGAGGAGGGAAGCATAGTCACGCGGCTCGGGAGGCGGCGCCTCATCTCTGATCTTCCGTGTCCACGTCGCGCGGAGCTGCATCCTGGGATGGCCGTTATGCAGGAAGTCCATGTCAAGGTATGACACCGTTTTCCCCTGGAACATAATGTGAAACTTTCCGGTATCGGTAAATTCACCGAGCACGGTGGAGAGCACATTCATCTTCTCGGAGAGCGCGAGAAACCGGTCAATCTTTGCCGGGCTCACAGCCACGTTCATCCGTTCCTGCGCTTCGGAGAGCAATATTTCCCATGGATCGAGACCGTGGTACTTGAGCGGCGCCCGCTCCAGATGCAGTACGCAGCCATTGGTGTCCTCGGCCATCTCTCCCACGGAAGATGAAAGCCCTCCGGCGCCATTATCCGTAATGGAATTATAGAGACCCTGGTCCCTCGCCAGAAGCAGAAAATCGGTCATCCGTTTTTGCGTGATCGGATCGCCGATCTGCACGGCGCTCGTCGGAGAGGCCTCTGAAAGTTCTTCGGAGGAAAAGGTGGCCCCGTGAATGCCGTCTTTTCCGATCCTTCCGCCCACCATCACGATGAGGTCGCCCTTCTGGGCCTGCTTCACATAACTCGGCTCGCCGTTTATCATGGCAGGCATGATGCCGCACGTTCCGCAGTAGACGAGGGGCTTTCCCAGGAAATCCTTGTCAAAAACGAGGGAGCCGTTCACCGTCGGAATGCCGCTCTTGTTGCCTCCGTGCTCTACGCCCTCTCTCACGCCTTCCAGCACCCGTTTAGGATGGAGCAGTCTCGGAGGGATCTCGCCCTTGTAATCAGGCGCCGCAAAACAGAAAATATCGGTATTGAAGAGGAGTCGTGCACCCATGCCCGATCCGAAGGGATCCCTGTTAACGCCGACGATGCCCGTCAGTGCGCCACCGTATGGGTCGAGCGCTGACGGAGTATTGTGTGTTTCGACCTTATAGGCCAGGTTATACCTGTTATTAAACTTGATAATCCCCGCATTATCCTTGAAGACGGACAAACAGAAGTCGCGTTTCCCCTTGGATTGGCGGATCGTGCTTGTCGATCCCACGACATAGGTCTTGAAGAGGCTATCTATCGCCTCCACACGGCCATCCTCGTTGTATTCAATGGCCGCGTTGAATATCTTGTGTTTGCAGTGTTCAGACCATGTCTGAGCAAGCGCCTCCATCTCCACGTCAGTGGCGCCTCCGAGCAGACCCGCGGCCTTCCTTTCCGCCACGACCTCCGGCCTCAAGAAGTGCTCCTTTATTTTGATAAGCTCTTCTTTCGACAGGGCCCATGTGCGCTTTCTGTTCATCGCGAGAAGTTCTTCCACATCCATGGTCATATCGATGAGCTCTACCTGCGGCTCGTGCCGGATCGTTGCCTTCGGTACGTAAGTGCCCATGCCCTTCTGCGTCGTGTATTCAGCCATGCGCTTACAGACATAACGGTTGATAAGCGTATTCGCGAGCACGCCTTCCGCGATCTGTGTCACATCGGCCTCACTGAGGGCGCCTTTAAAGAAATAGAGTCTCGACGTGTAGACTCCCTCCTCTTCCCCGAAGCGAAGGCCGGAGAGGGCCTCGATCACTTCCCTGGCGGTACGTCCCACGTTGTCAGTGACACCCGGCTTGAATCCCACCTCAACGGCCCAATCTGCGTCAAACGTGGCAGGCTGATCTACGTAAGCCTTCTGAAGAACAGGATCGATGAACGCGTCCGATATGAGGAGCTGGACAACGCTCTCAGGGAGGCAACTATCCACGGTGTACACATCGACCACGTGGGCATCCACGCGCATACCCAGGTCCAGCTCGATCCTTTTCTTCAGCTTCTCGGCCGGTACATCGCGCACGCCTTCTTTGTATGCGATTTCAATCCTGATAGCCATTATGACAGGAACTCCTTTGCGCTTTGTATGCTCTCCCCCAGAACGGATTCACCGTGCGGCTCCAGCACGAAGATCGGATTGTTCAGCTGTTTGATCAACTGCTTCAGGTCGCGAAAAGGAAATGTGCCGGCGCCTATGGGCAGATGCTCATCCGATTTTCCGTGATTATCGTGGAGATGAAATTCTCTGAGCCGGCCTCCAAGTGGGAGCAGCCACTCCTCCACAGAAACCTTGGAAAACAGGTTGAAATGGCCCGTATCGAAACAGAACCAGAGATTCTTCTCCTTGAAATGGCCGAAGAGCGTGATGAGGGTAGACGGCTCCTCCTCAAAGATGTTTTCAACCATGATGGGAAACCCTTTGTCCGCTTCTTTGAGTACTTCAGACCATGTTTCGACGCTGGTATCGAGCCAGAGCTGCTCGCTTCCCTGGAAACGCCATTTGTCGAAACCGGGATGGCAGACGGCGCCCAGCGCGCCCAGGTATTGCGCCAGTTCCACAGCCTTTTTTATCCTCTCCCTGGAAATGGCAACTATCTTTTTGTCGAAGCCCCCCGGCGAAAGATCCATGAACGGAGCATGCACCGTGCAGCGCACACCGCGTTCCCTGAATTGCCGTCCCAACTCCTTCACCCCCTGCGGATCAATCTCATCGATGATATTGTTGCCAAAGAAGACCTCCACGCCTATCCCAAGGCTCACCAGCCTCTCCATATTCCCCTTGATCAAATGATATGGAGCATTGACAAGCAGCGGTATTTTTCCTGGCCCTGTCACAGTCTTAATTTACTCGACCGGAGCAGATAAATCAACTCAAACCGTTACCCGGACACCAAGCCCCGGATTTGATGCAAATTATTGTTGCAGATTTCCTCTGATAATGTTTTATTTATTTGTTTGATTCTGATTTTCCGTATCTGCCTGTTACCGAACATTCACGAAATGCGAATGCGTGAGACTCATTCAACTACAATACCAGAAGACTTAGCGAAATCTGGTACTGAATAAGGAGAAGATTGCGATGAAAAATTTATTGGAAGGTATTGAAGAAGTCCTGCTGATGGGCCCCGGCCCTTCCTGTGTGCCCCCTCAAGTCTATACGGCCCTGAGCCGCAAAACCCTGGGATATCTTGATTCCTACTTGCTGAGCATCATGGACGGCTTGAAAGAGATGCTCCGGCAGATCATGAAGACCAGGAATGAACTCACGATCACCTTATCGGGAACGGGTTCCGCCGGCATGGAAGCCGCCTTCGTGAACCTGGTGGAACCGGGTGACCGGGTCCTGATCCTGGTAAATGGCTTCTTTGGCGCAAGGATGCAGGAAGTGGCCGGCAGACTTGGCGCTAACGTGGATGTTCTGGAGTTCCCGTGGGGAACGCCGGTTGTGACGGACGCAGTGCAAAAGAAGATCAGTCAAGGATCCTATAAAATAGTCGGCATGATCCATGGCGAGACCTCGACGGGAGTGGAGAATCCTATTGCTGCTGTCGGCGCGCTTCTCAAGGGGAGTGACGCCATTTATGTGGTGGACGCCGTTACCACGCTGGGTGGACTCGATATCAGCATGGATGCATGGAACATCGATGTTCTTTACAGCTGCACGCAGAAATGCCTCTGCTGCCCTCCAGGGCTCTCGCCCATTTCATTTTCCGAGAAAGCGATGGCCAAGCTGACCGGACGCAAGACAAAGGTGCCTAATTGGTATCTGGACCTTACGCTCATCGGCAACTATTGGGGTAAGGGTCGGGTCTACCACCACACGACGCCTTCAAATATGGTTTACGGTCTGTACCAGGCCCTTCTCCTCATCCTGGAGGAAGGGCCGGAAAAGGTCTTCCAGCGTCACAGGGAAAACCAGCTGGCGCTGGTAAAGGGATTGGAAGAGTTGGGCATGAAGATGCTGGTGGATGCACCTTATCGCCTGCCCATGCTGAACGCCGTCTCAGTGCCTGAAGGCATAGATGAGCTGTCCGTCCGGCGGCGGTTGCGTAACGAATTCAAAATCGAGATTGGCGGCGGCTTGGGACTTCTTGCGGGGAAGGTCTGGCGGATCGGGCTCATGGGATATA
>JADGQN010000532.1 GCA_017881765.1 Syntrophobacterales bacterium
TTACCCAAACCCCCCACGGCCGGGTTGCAGGACATGTAGGCAACATGATCGAGGTTCATGGTGAGAAGGAGCGTGCTGGCCCCAAGCCTCGCCGCCGCGAGCGCAGCTTCACAGCCGGCATGACCTGCCCCTACAACAATCACATCAAATGTATCCATGGGATTTTTCCGAAGTTGTATAGTCTATCAGATTTTCTTGCTTGACGTGAGCAACTCTTCAATTTCCAGGCTCATCGTGTTACAATTTCGAAAACAAACCGGAGGTGATTCATGGAAGAGGTTGCCATTGGAACAATTGAAAAATACTTCGGCAAGATCGGCGTTGCGGCAATCAGGATCGCAAGTGGCGAGATGAAAGTGGGTGACAAGATCCACATAAAGGGCCATTCCACCGACTTTGAACAAACCGTCGACTCCATGCAGGTTGAACACGCGAGCGTGGAAATAGCCGGTCCCGGCGCCGAGGTGGGTATCAAGGTAAAGGAAAAGGTGCACGAGAACGATAGGGTCTTTCTTGTGAAAGCATGAAAAGGGCCGTTACTACGCTCCCGCTCCATTACGGGAAGGCTCCGCGATGGCTCTTCGATAAGATGAAGCGGCTGTCTGCCGCGGTCGTATCAATGATCCTCCTCGAATTCGGTGCTCGAGAAGTTTTGAGGCGACTATCCGATCCTGTCTGGTTCCAGGCATTTGGCTGTGTGGTCGGTTTCGACTGGCACTCCAGCGGCCTGACTACCACGCTCTGCGGTGCGCTGAAGGAAGGATTTGCCTCAACTACTTCCGATTTTCCCCTAGCCATCTGCGGTGGAAAGGCAGCGACGTCTCGCCGGACACCCCAGGAACTAACCGACTACGGCAATATGTGGGAGATAGACGCGTCACCCTTCGTAGCTCTCAGCCGGCTTTGCGCAAAGATCGACAATAGCCTGATACAGGATGGCTACAACATCTACCACCACACCTTCATTCTTTCGAAAGACGGGGACTGGGCGATCATCCAGCAAGGCATGAGTGAGGAAACCCGCACGGCCCGACGCTACCAGTGGTTCTCGCGAGAGAACCTTGATCTCACCTGCGAACCGCATACCGGCGTGACGTGCGACCAGCAAAAAGAAACCCTTAATCTTGTTGCCAAAGAAAGCGCTCCTGTACACGCCGCCACGGTGGATTTCACGAGGCAGGACCCTGATTGGATGTCGAAAACCTGGAAAGAGATAGCCCTCGCCATGCCGGAACGACATTACATAATTGCACAGGACGTAGATGCCAACAGGCTTGGCCGCGTGTTCAAGACCCTCCATGAATCGCAGCCTGAGACCTTCAAAGACCTTGTTCAGGTCCATGGCGTCGGGGCAAGGACGATAGCGGCCTTGAGTCTGGTATCGGAACTTGTCTACAATGCCCCGCCGAGCTTTAAGGATCCGGCCCGTTTCAGCTTCGCCCACGGAGGCAAGGACGGCCATCCCTTCCCGGTCCAACGAAAAACGTACGAAGAGTCGATTGCCTTCCTCCAGACTTGCCTCGACAGGGCACGCATAAACGACCGCGACAAGATAGAGGCTTTTAAGCGGCTCAACCGCTACGCCTCAAATTCCAATATCTAAATCGGATTTGCATTCTAGAGGCGCTTGCAAACAAAGACAGAAAAAGAGATACTGTCTGCGTGGACTTCACGACACCCTATCTTTACGTCGACATGATGGACGGCCTCAAGAAAATCGCCAGCGAGCTCGCCTACCTCTCCAAGAAAGGATAGCGTTGAGCGTTTCACTTGAGCTTCTCCGGGCAAGGATCAAAAACCTTGACGTCATAGCAAAGCTTTCTGTCCCGACGTTCTCCGGCAGGATATATCTTGTGGGAGGAGCCATACGAGAACTGGCATTGGGACAGGCCCCGAAAGATTATGACCTTGCCCTGGAACAGGCCGAGGACATGGCAAGACTGGAGGCGCTCTTCCAGGCAAAAGGCTTCCTTCTCGGAAAAAAGCCGGTGCAGACACACCGCATTGTTGGTGCGGACAAGGCCTTCGATCTCACGCTTCTTCACGGCGGCATTCTCGAGGACCTGGCACGACGAGACTTCACAATGAATGCCGTCGGGTACGATACCGCCTCAGGCGACATCTTCGATCCCTTCGGAGGGCTTGAGGACATAGGCCGGGGGCTCATCAGGTACCCCAGAAGTGAGTCCCTCAAGGAAGACCCGCTCAGAATGTTGAAAGCAGTACGTCATCTCTCGGCGCTCCCCGGTTTCTCGATCGATTCTGACCTGATGATGGCCATAAGCGAGCAGAAAGACCTGATACGCCTGACAGCGGCGGAGAGAATAAAATATGAACTCGACCTGATCATGCTCTCTCGTGACCCTTATAAAGGCATTGTCGCCCTGCGCAACACGGGGTTGCTATTCACACTTTTTCCCGAGCTGAGTGCACTGGAGCAGATGGACCGGGAAAAAGCATTCGAACTGGAGACGCTGGGACACACCATAGAGGGCTTCAAGCATCTGGAAAAGGCGAAGGCTCTTTACACTTTCAAAGAAGAAGATGTGCACAATGCCGCATACGGGCTGCTTTTCCACGACCTTGGCAAGGCATATACGTTTTCGTACGACGAGACTAAGAAACGCGTCCACTTCTTCTATCATGAAAAGCACTCCAAGGAGCT
>JADGQN010000169.1 GCA_017881765.1 Syntrophobacterales bacterium
ATAATGGTTAATGCCCTGAATCAGGGAGCTGGCGCAGTTCCCGACACCGATAACCGCAATTCGGATCTGTTTCATGCTTGTAAAGTAGGCCCCTGCGTTAAAAAAGTCAAGGGTAACTGTGTGGGACCATAGAAATCCGGTGTCCGGCGGCTGCGTCACAGCTTCTGCAACTATGAGGTTGCAAACGGAAATCGTACGGGGTAAAATTGTATACGGTAAACGTGGGTAGAGTTTCTTCTTTGACATGACGCGTAAGCATGGCCTGAAACATGTATAACCTACCAAAACATCGAAAGGAGACGCTATGATCAGATTTGAGCAAACCTTCAACAGCTTTCTTCTGCAGCATCAGGAAAAACACAACCGCACCCATCACTTTCTGATCCTCCTGGACGCGCTCATCAGCGCAGCGAAACATATTCAGTATTACTATCTCACGGGCGCTCTAAAGGGAAATCTCGGCCAGGCCGGTAGCGTGAACGTGCAGGGCGAGGACGTCATGCGCATGGATCAGATCGCCCACGAGATCACCATCCATTACCTGAAGGCCTCGGAGCGGGTCATCCATGCAGTCAGCGAAGAAGTGGAAGAGATCGTCCAGATCAATCCTAAAGGAGGGCGCTACTTTGTCTATTTCGACCCGCTCGATGGTTCATCCAACGTCGCTCACGGCTTGCCCGTCGGTTTTCTATTCGGTATCGCCAAACGCAACCTCAACGGCGATGAGGACGGCCACCTGAGGGCCGGGAGAGATTATATCGCCGCCGGTATGTTTGTGATTCCAACCGGTACGTTCACCATTGGGCTCAAGGATGCGGGCACCTGGCGTTTTCACATGGACGAGACGATGAATTTTGTCAGGCCCACCCGGATGATCCTTCCCGAAGACTCGAAGACCTGGGAATTGTCATTCAACGCGGGCAACCGGCGTACCTTCGCGGAGCCCGTTCATAAATGGATCAGTGAGAATGAAAGTAAGTACGCGTTCAGATACCTCGGCGCGCTGGCCGGAGATTTTCACAGGATCCTGGCGAACGGCGGTATGTTCATGTACCCGGCAATCATTAACCATCCAAATCCTAAAAAGAACCGCCCCGAAGGCAAACTCCGCCTCATGTATGAAGCCAACGTGGTCGCCTTCATGTGTCAGGAAGCCGGGGGCACGGCCGTGAACGAAAAGGCAATCCCTATCCTCGACATCCAGCCGGAGAAGCACCACCAGCGAACAGCGCTCTACGTGGGCTCAAAGGGATTGGTAGAAGATATCAGCGGGACCTTAAGAACAAAAGCTTGAGGCTCTGTTTCGAGAAGGATACCCGCCACATTACCGACGCAGGCGGGGCCGGCACTGTGCAGCGCTGACCCCGCCTGCGACACTACCAGAACTCGTCGCGCTCCGGTGCTTTTTCTTCCCATCCCCCCTCTCACTCCGGGCAGGTGGCCCCCAAATCAGCCCACTCAGTCATGTTCTTCATGAACAAGTCGTGAGACATGGGTACAGGAGTCCGGCCCGTTCCAGGGTTCCATCCCCAGAGAACGAGGGGCGCTGTCCATACGTGCTCAACCACTTCCTTCGGAGTTCTGTTTCCGTTCCGGGCCGGGTCCTTGAGCTGGAGGCATAACTCACGGGGCGTCTTATTCTCGAAGATCATCGGCATATCTTCGGGTGGCAGCTGCCAGCCGGGACCACCGGGCGGCATATGTGCTCCGGCCAGATTCGTTGCCTGATGACAGTTGCTGCATTGCATCGCACTTTTCCCCATGCCTCCCGGGCCGCGCTTCACCATCATGGCATGAGGCCGGCTCTCGTCACCCTGGAGAGGCGCGTCACCCGCCGGGTGGCAGTTGACGCAGCGTGGGTGGGAGAATACCTCTGAGGCAGCGACAAACGCTTTGGCGGATGCGGCGCGGTCTTCCGGTGTCTGGGCATAGCATAAGTATGCTACCGCCAGAAGCGTGCAAGAAATCACGATGCCTGCGAGCATGCGTGTTAAGCGTTTCTGTAGATTACGTTTCTGTTTCATGACTGTCCCTCCTTCAAGAGGCCGGATACGAGACTCCTGCTGATCAGCTCTTCTTTATGTCCACGACACCGATGGGCAGGCGCCGGATCCTTTTTCCGGTGGCGGCAAAGATGGCATTGGTCACGGCAGGCGCGATGGGAGGCGTACCCGGCTCGCCGACACCGCCGGGGGCTTCCGTACTCGGAACAATATACACCTCTATGGCAGGCATCTCATTCATACGCACCACCGGATAGTTATTGAAGTTGCCCTGCTGCACGCGGCCGTTCTGAAACGTGATGGCACCGTGAAGCGCCGCGGAGAGACCGAAGACGATACCCGACTCCATCTGCGCCTCAATGGTGGCAGGGTTTACCACCCTGCCGCAGTCGATGGCGCATACGACCCGGTGGACGCGTACTTCCCCCGCCGGGCTCACCGAGACTTCAGCCACCTGGGCTACGAAGCTGCCGAAGGATTCGTGGAGGGCGATGCCGCGCCCGCGGCCCGGCGGTAGAGGTGTGCCCCATCCGGCCTTTTTTGCGACAAGTTCAAGTATACCGCGATGGCGTGGATGTTTAGCAAGGAGCACCCGACGGAATTCATAGGGGTCATTGCCGGCAGCATGCGCCACCTCATCCATGAAACTCTCAACGACAAATCCTGTATGGGAGTGACCGACCGAGCGCCACCATTGCACCGTTACGCCGGTTCTCGGGCTGTGCAAGTCGACGAGGAGATTTGGAATCTCGTACGGTATGTCCTGCGCCCCTTCGACAGACGCCGCATCTACGTCATTTTTTATCATGGCCTGCTCGAACGGGGTGCCCACCATAATCGACTGCCCCGCAATGGTGTGATGCCAGGCAAGGAGCTTCCCGCTCGCATCGAGCCCTGCGCTGAACCGGTCATACCACATCGGGCGGTAGTAGCCGCCTTTGGTGTCGTCCTCGCGGGTCCAGATCACCTTGACCGGCTTCTTGACTGCTTTAGCGACCTGCACTGCCTGGACCACGAAATCCGATTGGGGATTGGCCCGACGTCCGAAACCGCCGCCCAGAAAGGTGGTGTGAAGCTTAACCTGCTCCGGCTTCAGTCCTGCGACTCGCGCCGCGGCGTTCCGGTCCCCCGTCTGGAACTGGGTGCCTGTCCATATCTCGCATTTGTCGGCCCGCAAGTCGACGAGACAGTTCAGAGGTTCCATCGTAGCGTGGGCAAGGTAAGGGACCTCGTATTCGGCGCCGAGCTCTTTGGTGGCCGCTGCTGCAGCCTTTTCAGGATCTCCCTCTTTCCTCGCAATTGCACCGGGGGTTTTGACCAGGCCCGCGTATTCTTTTCGCATCCCTGCCGTCGAAAGAGTGGCCAGGGGCCCTTCATCCCAGACGACGTCGAGCAGATCTCTCGCCTTTTTTGCCGACCAGAAGCTATCGGCGACCACGGCCACGCCGGACTCGATCTGCACCACCGCTTTGACGCCCGGAACAGCCTTTGCCTTTTCACCGTTGAAGCTTTTTACTTTTCCGCCGAATACGGGGGATCGAGCCACGAGCGCAATCAGCATGCCGGGAATTGCAGTGTCGATGCCAAATACGGCCTTTCCGTCAACCTTCTCCGGCGTATCGAGACGGCGTGTCGGTTTGCCGATGATTTTGAAAGCAGATGGGTCCTTGAGCGAGACCTCCTTTGGCACCGGCATAGTTGCGGCTTTCCGCGAGAGTTGCCCGTAAGTGAGGCTCTTGCCGCTTGTATGATAGACCACGCCGTTGGCGGCCCGGCAGCTCTCCTTCTTCACGTTCCACATGTCGGCTGCAGCGGCAAGCAGCATTTCCCTGGCGGCGGCGCCGACCTTGCGCATCCGCTCCCATTCCGTTGGAACGCTGGTACTGCCTCCGGTCACCTGCATGCCGAACACGGTATGGTTGTAAACGGGGTCCACGGGTGCGGCTTCCACCCTGATCTTATCCCAATCACACTCAAGCTCCTCGACGATGAGCATGGGCAACGATGTATATACCCCCTGCCCCATTTCAGACTTGTTGAGTATCAAGGTCACAACACCGTCAGTGTTGATATGGACAAAAGCAGCCGGCTCAAAGGGCGCTCCCGGTTGCGCCGCGGCGCTTCCCATGTTCCTCAAGGGCATGCCAAAGCCAAGGGCCAGCCCTCCGCTTACCAGGACACCTGCCTTCAGAAAGTCTCTACGGCTGACATGAACGATCTCTTTCATTTCTTTCCTCCTTCGGCCATCATACCTGCCGCCCGGTGGATGGCCCGGCGAATACGCTGATAGGTACCGCATCGGCAGATATTTCCCGACATGGCTTCATCGATATCCGCATCAGTCGGTTTCTGATTCTCCGCTAGCAGTGCCGCAGCGGACATGATCTGGCCCGAGTGGCAGTAACCGCACTGCGGCACGTCGTCGGCGATCCAGGCTCGCTGCACCGGATGGCTGCCATCGGGTGAGAGGCCTTCGATAGTAACGATCTCCTTGCCCGCGACCGATGAAACAGGTGTGACGCAGGATCGGACAGCCTGTCCGTTCACATGGACCGTACAGGCGCGCACTGCGCCATGCCACAGCCGTATTTTGTACCCGTCAGACCAATGCTTTCCCGGATTACCCACAGAAGCGGGGTGTCCCGGGGCACCTCCACCTCATACGTTTTCCCATTCACTTTGAGCGAAATCATGGGCACCTCCTTCTCACGTTCGATGCACTTACTTTCCAAAACTAATCTGGGTCCTGGTTCAAGGGTTGTCCAGCCCCCCCCCAGGTTCCCCCACCTTACACTTCTTAAATTATCTGGGGATTGACTTGGGGACGATCCACAGTGTCCACGGGACCTCTGCACGGAGTGTCGACGTGCGGCGGTTGCCGGAAAGCCGGACGATCCAAATTGTATAGATTTTTATGGAGAGCCTTTGATCACGGCGACGTCTGAGGTAGGCAGCGGCACGACGGTTTACATCTATCTTCCGGCGTATCAAAGTTCAACGTCACGGTCTTCTGCTGAAAGCGACGATCAATGGAACGTCACAGGCAACAGCGTTTAGACAAATATGAATGGACAAGCCTGAGTTACGCCTTTTGTCCTGATTTGCTTCCCTTTGAAACATTGGTAAGTTCGTGAAAACGGATCGCCATCTCCGGCCCTTTGGCCCCTTCCTCGTCGTGTTTAAAAAACACGAAAGCCTTCTTCCATTTTTGAGAAACTATTCTTTCCATCCATTGTGAGAGCTCGGCATCCGTATAATCGGGGCGGCGCAGACGCAGGTACCCCCACGGCGCCGTATTGATGATCTCGTTCGTCAAACTCTCTTCAGAATCAGCGACGCACAGACTGCACCCCTTTTCACGGAGGAGGTTCAGAATCTCTTCATCGAGCCAGGACGGGCTGCGGAACTCAAATGCGCAGGACATAGTGCGCGGAATCAGAGCGAGAAACGCTTTCAGCGCCGAGGGGTTTGCATGAAAACTCTTGGGAAACTGAAAAAGGACCGGCCCCAGTTTCGTGTCCAGAACGGACAGCGCCCTGAAGAGGTACTCGGTTTCCGTTCCCCCATTTTTCAACCGCTTCAAATGCGTTATGACCTGCGGCGCTTTGAACGCGAAAACAAAATCATCGGGAACCTGCTCCGCCCAGAATGCGAGGACGCTCTCCGTGGGCATGCGATAAAAGGTATTATTGATCTCTACCGCGCCGAAACGTTCCGAATAGAAGCGAAGCATTTCCTTGGGCGATATTTTTTCAGGATAGAATTGTCCTCTCCATTCCTTGTAGCTATACCCGCTTGTACCAACATAGATTTTCATATTTCTACTCCTTCACCGACGGATTTTCGCGCACCACTTCGCGGGCTGCTTTATCCTCGCGCAGCCGCGAGAAAACGGGCTGTCTCATGATGCCCTCATCGGTCCAGCCGTGGAAAATAGCTTCACAGACCAGCTCCGGTTTTACCCATGTCACCGGCGTATTGGTTTCAGGCTCTACTTCAAAAGGGCACTCCTTCCGGATCAGGGGGTCCAATTTTTCGCGGATTTCGCTTCGAATCTTAGCGCTGAATCCACTTCCTACGTGACCGATGAAAATCAACTCGTCGCCTTTGAACACGCCTAAGACAAGGGCGCCTAAATGCTTTCTGCTCCCCTTGGGCTCCGTAAATCCTGCGATCACGCCCTCCTGCGCGAGCTGCGTCTTCACCTTGAGCCATTGTCGGCTCCGCCTGCCGACCAGGTATGCACTTTGGGAATGTTTGGCAATGATCCCCTCAAGCCCTTTTTCCTTAACGACGTTGAAAAACGAGACGCCCTCTTTCTCTATGTGACCGCTGAATCTTATTTTCGGGACAGACGGGAGAATTCTTTTAAGGAGCTCTTTTCTCCTCAGCAGGGGCAGGCTCGTCAGATCATGTCCCTCGAAGTACAGGAGATCAAAGACGTAGTAGAGCAGATGACCTTTTCTGGATTTCTGGTAATCCTGCAGCATCTGAAAATCAGACTGCCCCTGGTCGTCCACAACAACTATTTCGCCGTCCAGAACAGCCTCAAATCTGAATTCCCGCAGCGCGTCCGCAATAGGAGCAAACTTTTGGTTCAATGAAATCAGGTTTCGGGAATGAAGCGAAACGTTTCCGTCCCGGATTTCGGCAACGGCTCGGTACCCGTCCCATTTCACCTCAAAAATCCAATCTACACGATCAAACGGTTCTTTGATTAAAGTCGCGAGCATCGGTTTTATGCCATGCGGCATCGGTTTAAGCGGCGCATCCTTCAGGTCTTCGCCTTCCATCGCTTCCCTAACACGGATCTGGTTCAATTTCTTTTGCCGGAAAGATGTCTTTGGATTGGCTTCGGAAATATCCTCCAGAGTCTTGTTAGACACGACGGAACGGTTCTTCTTAAGAACGTCCTCCGCGGTTGCATATGCATCCTTCTTCTTCAGGAGCAGCCACGACTTCTCGTCCTTCCGAGTTTTTACCAGCGCGAATTGACCCTTCAGCTTTTCCCCATCCAGGATAAACTTCATATCCCCTTTTCGTAATCCGTCCAGAAGAAGTCTCTCGCTCTCTTTTCCATCT
Source organism: Syntrophobacterales bacterium (assembly GCA_017881765.1). Lineage (GTDB taxonomy): Bacteria > Desulfobacterota > Syntrophorhabdia > Syntrophorhabdales > WCHB1-27 > JADGQN01. Next base: position 7,086 of record JADGQN010000169.1, read on the forward strand.
CCGTCGGAAGGGTGATGATAAAAACCCCTGTCCCAGATGATAACGCCTCCCGCGCCGTAATTGTGCTCCGGGATAACGCCTTCGAAATCTTTGTAATCGAGCGGATGATCTTCGACCATAACGGCCAGCCTTTTTAAGGAAGGATCAAGCGAGGGTCCTTTCGGGACAGCCCAGCTCTTAAGCACTCCTTCCAACTCTAGCCTGAGGTCATAATGAAGGGCCCGGGCTGCGTGCTTATGAATTACAAAAATGAGCTCTTTCCCCTTACGGCGAAGGCCTGGTTTCGGTTCAGGTGTTTTCTCGAATATACGTTTGGATGCGTAGTCCTTTAATCCCATACCCAGTCCATGTTGCTAATACGGTCATTAGTAAAGCCACATACATCACCCTCCCCTTCATCCCCTCCCCTCAAGGGCGGGGAAATATTACAACCCTCTCCCCTGGAGGGAGAGGGCCAGGGTGAGGGGGCCTTACTTATGAAAGTCCATGTCATAGATAAGGCAGCTTCTGTTTTTTTACGATCACCTCTTGAAACAGGTCACCTTTCTTTTCGGCCCTGCTCACGGCTTCCGAATGGATGACCTGCAGCTTTTCCGGATCGCCCCGGCCGGCTAAATTCTCCAGTTCTTTCCATGCAAGCGGAAACGAAACGATTGGTTTTTCCCGGGCCCGCAGGGAATAAACGCAGACCATCGTCTTTGAGGAGTCGTTCTGGGACCAATTGATAAAGACCTTTCCTTTTCGCTGCTCCTTTGCCATTTTCGCGGTCACCAGGTCCGGATAGTTGCGCTGCAGCACTTCCGCCACAGCTTTCGAAAACTTCTTGGTCTCCTCAAAGGTCGTCTCTTTGCGGTTCAGGGGGACATAGACATGGAGCCCCTTCTTTCCCGAGGTTTTTACATAGCTTGCAAGCGGCAACGGGGAAAGCAGGTCCCGAAGGATCAACGCTACCCGGGCACAATCGAGCACGCCGGCTTTGTCGCCGGGGTCCAGATCGAAGACCATAGAATCGGGCGTCTCGGGGGAATCGGCCCTGGCCAGAGGCACGTGCAGCTCAAGAGACGCAAGGTTCTCTACCCATATCAGCGTGTTCAGGTCGTTGACAAGGCAAACCGTCATCCGCTCCCCGCCATCGTGGGGAATCTCCGCTGTAGTCACCCAGGACGGACGATGAGCAGGACAGCGCTTCTCGAAAAAAAAATCCTTTTCCACTCCCTCAGGATAACGCTTTAAAGTCAGCGCCCGGTCTTTCAAATGGGGCAGGATGAACGTGGAAATCCGGCGGTAGTATTCGAGGACATGGGCCTTCGTGAAACCATAGGATGGATAGAGGTCCTTTTCCAGGTTCGACAAGGAGAGTCTTCTCCCTGCGACCTCCGCGACTTTCCTGTTCACCGGTTCTTTTTCACCTTGCGCATGCTCTCCTGCAGCACTGCGACCAGGTCGGGCGGACCTTCTCCCTCTTCTGCCTCTATTTCAGGAGCCTCCACGGCAGCTTTTCCTTTCACTTTCTTCTCCAGAAGTTTTATGAGCTTTTTCCTCCGTTGGTCCGCATATTTATCCGGATTGAAGTCGGCGGTCATTTTCTTGATGATTTTTTTCATGCGGCTTGTCTCCGTGGATCCTACTTTTGCTTCCTTAGGCACGATGTTCTCATCGGAAAGTATCTCTTCGCTGTAATGAAGCGTGATCACGGACAGCGCTCCCTCTGTGCTTTTGATTGCCACGAGATATTCCCTTTCTCCCAGCACGAATTTTGCGAGCCCCGCTCTATTTGTCCGGCGCATAACTTCGGCCAGCAGCGTGTATGCTTTTTCGCCCCCTCTCGAAGGAACGAGATAATACGGGTGATCATAGTAGATCGCATCCACGTCTTTCATATCGATGAACTCGACGATCTCGATGGTGCGGCTCCGTTCGGGCGTCACGGATTCCAGTTCCTCATCCGTTATCACGATGTATTTATCGGGTGTGATTTCGTATCCCCTGATAATCTCATCCGGAGGAACGAGCGTTTCTTCTTTTGGACAAAACATCCTTCTTGAGAGTGGGGAATAATCTTTGCTGTGGAGCATGCGAAAAGAAACCCGACCGGGC
>JADGQN010000533.1 GCA_017881765.1 Syntrophobacterales bacterium
CCGCTCAATGGTCCTTTCCGAACCGGTGGGAACGGCAACGATGACTCTTTTGGGAGCCATTTTCTTCACCCATCTTATTGCGGCCATCATCGTATAGCCGGAAGCAAGCCCATCATCCACGATGATGACGTGCCTGTCCTTCAGCCCGGGATATGGCTTGGCTCCCCTGAACCTGAGACTTCGCTGTTCCATCACACGCAGCGTTCTTTCGATTTGTTCCCGTATCTGCTCTGGGGTCAGCCGAAGCTCCCTCACCAGGCCTCCGTTAAGCACCCTGTCTCCATCGGGCGTGAGAGCACCGAATCCTGTTTCCGGATTGCCAGGGATCTGCAACTTTCGCACAATGACCATATCCATCGGCAAGTCAACTATACGCGATATCTCAGAGGCAACAGGTACACCGCCTGATGGAATTGCAAGTACTATGGCGTCAACACCTTTGCAGCGCATCAGCTCTTTCCCTAGAGCCCGGCCGGCCTCATACCTGTCTCTAAACACCTCCGTCCGGTTCTTTAGAGCAGTATCATCGATCAGATTGCCCATGGGCCACCTCCTCCCGTCTGTTACCTCCAATATAGGTCATCATTCGACTGCTTTAAACGGCAGAAATAGTAGTATAATTATTCGTTATGGAAATTCCAAAGAGACTGCTGGGCCAAACCGGGATCCAGGTAAGCATTCTCGGCCTCGGCGGCGAAGGTGTTCTGCGTACATTCGGGCGTGAGAAAGAGGCGCACGAGCTAGTCAACTCCGCCATCGACCTCGGCATAACCTATTTTGAATCGGCCCGGGCTTACTCAGGAAGCGAGAGCTACTATGGAGGCGCGTTGCGAGACCGAAGGGATGATATCTTCCTCGCAAGCAAGTCCCACGCACGAGACAAAAAGGGAGCCCTCTCTCATCTGACACAAACACTTAAGAATATGAAGACAGAATACCTCGATCTCTGGCAGATCCACGATGTCAGGACCGAGGAGGACATGGAAGAGATTTTCGGACCGGGCGGCGCTCTCGAGGGATTTGTCGAGGCCAAGAGAAATGGCTATACGCGTTTCATAGGGATCACCGGCCATCAGGACCCGGCGATCCTGAGACGCTGCCTGCAGAAGTTTCATTTTGACACGGTCCTTCTTCCTGTCAACCCGGCTGAACCTCAGCACGAGAGCTTCCTGACCGAAGTCATTCCGGTGGCAGTCGCAAAACGGATGGGGATTATTGGTATGAAGGTCTATCTCCGAGGCCTCGCGCAGCGCATCCCTTGGTACTCGGGCATGGAGCGCTTCTTCCGCTTCGCGCTGACCCAGCCTATCACAGCCGCGGTGATAGGATGCGACAGCCTCATGCAGCTCTCGGAAAACGCCGAAATTGCCCGGAGCTTTGCGCCTATGTCTGAAGGGGAAGCAACAGAACTGATCGATGCGGTTGCTCCCTTCGCCCGCCAGCTCATGTACTACAAACCCTGAGTCAGCCGGGGTGCTACGCTCTTGGACTTCACAACCTTTTCTTTGATTTTTGCGTAAAGGTTTCATAGAATGATCCAAACATTGTGGCACGCTTTCATCTCTTAGCTGCACGTCAATTGATCGGAGTTCACCAAGGTCAAGCTAAACTCCCTGCTGTAAAGGCTGCCCCGTCGATCATTGTAAGTTCAGGGCTCAGGAGGTATGCACATGAGCGAAGATAGAAAAAGAGAAATAGGAAGAGATGGACATCCTGAAGCAGAAACAGAGAACGGCGTAACGCGCAGGGAATTCATGAAATCAGTGGGATTAGGCGGTGCTGCCGTCGGCCTCGCCGCAGTGGGGTCCAATGCGGGGGCTGCTATTGGAGAAGAGGGCACAAAGAGTAAAATGGATACTCAAGGAACGAAAAAGAGACTCAAGCTCACGATGGGCTTCTCAGAGAACCCCCGCCTGCAGCCGCTCAGGGAGGGTGCTGTCAGGCCGCAAAATATCGACCTGGAGTTCGTGACGATTGACCCTAGCAAGCTCTTTTACCGGAACCTGACAACCGGCCTGGAGTTCGACGTTTCTGAAATGTCGATCTCAGAGACTCTCCTCGCCAAAGAAAGGAGCGAGACTTTCGGCAAAGGCAGGTGGGATTGGACGCCCATTCCGGTCTTTTTGAGCAGGGGCCTGTTCTGGGCCGCCCTCTATGTCAACAACTCATCGGGTATAAAGCAGCTTGGGGACCTGAAGGGTAGAAAGATTGGTGTCCCTGACTACTGTATGACTGCTGCGCTGTGGTTCAAGATAACATTGAAGGACCTCTACGGCATCGAGGCTTGGGACAATATCTGGTACAACAATCGCACAAAAGAGTTAAGCCACGGAGGGGCGCTGGGCCTTGATCGGGAGGGATACGGGGTGGTAAAGGGTGTCACGCACCGTTGGCTCACTGCCGACCAGACCATGGACGTCATGCTTGACCGGGGACAGTTGGACGCCATATTCCCGCCCAGTGTGTCGGATGGTATCACCGCAGGTAGTACCACCGTGATCGACCGCTATGGCGGAACATCCATGACCAACAACCCGAGGATCCAAAGGCTGCTCAATGACGAGGGGAAAGCAGCTATCTACGAATTCTTCCGTAAGACAGGGTGTCATCAACCGAACCACCATCTGATCGTTAAGAACAGCGTGCT
>JADGQN010000170.1 GCA_017881765.1 Syntrophobacterales bacterium
CGCTCCGAGGCTTCGGGCACGTATTACCACCTGGAACACGAGAAGACAAAGAAAACATTTATCGGCAATGACTGGGTCAATACGAACGATCTGTTCAAGGAAGACGAAGACGGGTACTTCTGGTATGAGGGCAGGGCGGATGACCTGATAAAGGTGAGCGGAGTCTATGTTGCGCCGCTTGAAATTGAGCAGTGCCTGGAAGAGCATAAGGCGATCAGGGAATGCGTGGTGCTCGGGATAAAAGACGCTGACGGCCTTGCCAAGACCAAGGCATTCATCGTGTTGAATGAAGGTTTTAAAGCATCGGAAAGCCTGGCAGAGGAGTTGAGAGACCATTGCCGGAAAAATATGGCGTCGTTCAAGGCGCCCCGGTTCATACAATTTTTGAACGAACTTCCCAAAACAGGTCAGGGCAAGATCGACAAAAAGCTGTTGCTGAAAGGCACTCCCTAGACAGGATCCACGGAAGGAGGGATCATGCGTTTACCACACTTCGAGTATCTTCAACCTACGACGCTGGACGAAGCTTGCTCTTTGCTCGCTGCACATCCACAGGAAGTCTCACCCCTGGCGGGCGGCACCGACCTTTTTGTAAAGATGAAGCAGCGCAGACTGGTGCCACGATACGTGGTCAACTTGAAAGGCATCTCTGGGATGGATTACATAACCTATGATGAGAATCAGGGCTTGCGCATCGGCGCTCTGGCCACCATCCAGTCGCTCAAGAATTCCGTGACGGTGAAACGCCACTGCAGCATACTTGCGGCTGCTGCGGCGGTCGAAAGCTCTGTCCAGATTCGCAATGTTGCAACGCTGGGAGGAAACATCGCGAATGCGTCTCCTGCTGCGGATGCCCCCCTGGCCCTGATCACGCTGGGTGCTTCGCTTCTCATTGCGAGCTCCGGAGGGCAGAGGGAAGTTCTGCTTGACGACTTCTTTACGGGGCCGGGAAAAACCGTGCTCCAAGCGGGCGAGATCATCCGGGAAATACGTGTTCCTCCGCTGCCGCCGCGCACGGGAGGCGCGTACCTGAAGCACGCGGTGCGCCGGACCGATATTGCGATCGTCTCCTGCGCGGTCGTTCTCACGCTTGTCGACGATCTGTGTAATGACGCGAGCATAGGTCTTGGCTCCGTGGGCCCCACCGCCTTCAGGGCGCGCAAGGCCGAAGGGTTGCTGAAAGGTAAGAAAATAACGGAAGATATTGCGGATATGGCCGCGCAGGCTGCCGTTGATGAGTCCCGGCCCATAGATGATATTCGCGGCTATGCCGAGTACCGCACAACGACGGTCCTCGCCATTACCAAACAGGCTATAATGCAGGCCCTGCAGGACGCGCGTCTGGGAGGTATTTGAGATGAAACAGCAGATCAAGATGAGAGTGAACGGGCAGGCATACACCTTCGACGTGGAACCGTCGGAAACCCTGCTCGAGGTGCTTAGAGAAAACCTGAAACTGATCAAGACGAAAGAGGGGTGTGGTGTCGGCGAATGCGGCAGTTGCGCAGTCATCATGAACAAGAAGGCGGTCAACTCGTGCCTCGTGCTTGCGGTTGACGCCGATGGGAAGGATATCCTGACCGCGGAAGGCATGGCCGAGGATATGGAATACCATCCTTTCAACGAAGCCCTGATCGGCCAGGGCTCGACACGCGTCAGTTTCGAGCCTCCGGGAAGCAGGTCCCAGCAGGAGTTCTTCACCTTCTGTCACGTCTGCCCCGGCCATTGCAGCATCAAGGCAACCGTGGAGGACGGGAAGGTCGTCGATATAGTTCCGGATAAGGAGAGTGGGCTGCCGAACGAACTCTGTCCCGTGAAGAAAGGACGATTCTCTATTCCTGAAGTCCTCCATCATCCGGATCGCCTCAAATACCCGCAGAAGAGGGTAGGGGCCCGCGGGGAAGGCAAGTGGGAGCGGATCTCGTGGGATGAGGCCCTCGACACGATCGCGAAGAAACTTCTCTCCCTGAAGAAAGAGTACGGTCCGGAATCGGTTGCATTCGGCCTCGGAGAACCGAAAGGCCTGGAGTTTGCTTTTGCGCAGCGGTTCGCCACCGCTTTTGGTACACCCAACGTGGTGACGCCTGGATGGTGCTGCGGTATCCCATCCGGCATGGCCTCGGCGCTAACCTACGGCTGGAACTGCGTGCCCGATGAAGAGCACCCGCCGCGTCTCATGGTACTCTGGGCGATAAATAACAATCACACGAGCGGTGGGATACGCAGGGAAACCTTTGAAAGGAATCTTGACAGCGGCGCCAAGCTGATCGTCGTCGATCCCAGGAAGATCGATGTGGCATCAATAGCGGACCTGTGGGTGAGGCCGAGACCGAACAGCGACGGTGCGCTCGCCATGGGGCTGCTCAAGGTGATTGTTGAAGAAAAGCTCTACGACAAAGAGTTTGTCGATGCATGGTGCGACGGCTTCGATCTTCTAGAGACTGAGCTCAAGACCTTCTCCCTGAAGGACGTGGAAGAGGTCACATGGGTGCCGGAGAAGATCCTGCGCGATTTCGCCCGGCTTTATGCTTCAACCAAGCCGGCCACGATTCAGTGGGGGAATGCGCTCGATACGTCGGCGATCGCTTTCCCGGGCGCCAAGGCTGTTGCCATCTTGCGGGCCATAACAGGCAACCTGAATGTGCCGGGAGGCGAGATGTTTCTGACGCCTGCGCCATTTTTGAGGCCGGGCAAATTCTTCCTGTTGAGCAAATTCCCGCGTGACAGGGAAAAGGCGGTAGGCGGGGAGTTTAAACTGGCAATCCGGTCGGCCTTTGTGCCTCCTCACGCCTTCATAGACTCGGTCCTGACGGGAGAGCCTTACCGGATCAAGGCTGCGCTCTTCCTTCTCACCAATCCGATACTGAGTTACCCGGATTCAAAAAAGACATACGAGGCGTTCGAGAAGATTGAGTTCTGCGTCGTTTCGGAGCTCTTTATGACGCCGACGGCTGCCATGGCCGACATACTGCTTCCCGCGTCGTGGGGCATGGAACACGAAGAACTGGGCTACTGGCCGGGATGGTACGAAGAGATCCGTGCCTATCCGAAACTCGTCGATCCTCCGGGAGAAGCGTGGGCAGATACGAAGTGGTTGAACGAGCTTGCCAAGAGAGTGGGCCTCGGCAAGTACTTCTGGGAGAGCGATGAGGAGGCCCTTGACGAGTGGCTCAAGCCGAGCGGTTTTACCTATGAAGAAATGAAGCGCAAAAGGGTGCTCCACTCAAAAAGAGATTACAAGAAGCATGACTACAGGACGCCGACAGGCAAAGTGGAAATATATTCAAAGAACGCAGCCGATTTCGGCTACAAGCCGATGCCTTACTGGAAAGAGGTAAGCAGCTTGCGGCCACTCACCGATGAGTATCCGCTTCTGATGGCAAACGCAAAAGAGGATGTCTACATGCTTACCGGCTACAAGCAGGTCGCATCTCTGCGCAGCATGAAACCCGAGCCGATTGTGGAGATGCATCCCGAGACCGCCGGGAAGCTGGGTCTCAAAGAAGGGGAGATGGTCCACATCGAAACAGATAAAGGCAGAATAGTGCAAAGGCTTGCCCTGGACGACGCGCTCGATCCACGTATTGTCGTAACCTCTTTCGGATGGTGGTTCCCCGAAGACCACACCGGCGTTTTCGGCTGGGATAAGTCGAACATCAACGTCCTGACGCGAAGCGAGCCGCCCTACGACCCGGGCATCGGCACGAGTGATCTGCGCGGCATACCGTGCAGGGTCTATAGTGCCAATTTGCATTCAAGCGGACGACCCAGCCTTCGGCCGGGTACCCCGGGCGGCAGCGAGGAGCCCCACCCGCCAGCGGATACCCGGGCGTACTAGAAGTACGTCGAGGAGAGCGACCGAGCGACAACGAAGGTATACACATGAAGGCAAATCGGCACAAGGCTACTTGATGAGGCCTTGCTCCTTGAGTAGCCTGGCAAAGGCATTATAGTTGTATGCGACGTACTCGTCGAGTTCTTTACCGTTTCTGTAGAAGATGGTGAAGCGGAGGTCCTTCATTCCCTTGATGAAGGCAGGCTCTTTCATCGCCTTGCTGTATGCATCGTCGAGTTTCCTGACGATTTCGTCGGGCAAGCCCTTCGGCCCTGCGACATTGAGAAATGTGGGTGCCGGCACGTCATACCCCAGATCTTTCAGGATCGGTACGTCAGGGTAATAGGGCGAACGTTTTTCCGCGATCAGCATGATGAGTCTTATCTCTCCGGATTCGATAAGAGGATAATTAAAGTCGCCGGTTCCGACCATGACGTGGCCGCCGAGAAGTGCAACCTGCGTTTCAGGGGAGCCTTTGAACGGGATGTGGGTGAACTGTACCTTTTCCCCCCTGGCGATCTGCTCCAGCGCAAGGTGGCCAAAGCTGCCCACCCCCGCGCTCCCGTAGGTGAGTTTTTTCGGGTTCTGACGGGCGTATGCAACGATGTCCTTCCAGCTCTTAAAAGGCGAGTCCCCCTTAACGGTGATTGCGATATTGATAATGCCGAACTGCATGATCTCCCTCAAGTCGTTGACAGGATGGAAGGGAACTTTTTCAGTCAAAGGAGGAACAAACATGCCCGGGTGGCCCGCGTAGCCGATGGTGTAGCCGTCGGGCTTCGAACTGGCAATGGCCGCGATGCCCACCGTGAATGAGCCGCCTGTCTTGTTAATCACAACTATCGGCTGACCGAGAAATTTTTCGGCTTCCTTTGAAATCATGCGGAAGCAAAGGTCGCTTGAGGCGCCTGCCGGCACGGGGTTGATGAACGTAATTGGATGGCTCGGGAATTTGGCATCCGTCTGCTGGGCGTGTGCTGCGAGCGGAAGGAGAGAGAAAGCAGCAATGCAAACGAATAGAAATGTTACCTTCACATGTGAACCTCGCATAGGTACCTCCTTACGGTCTTCTCTCGCTTCCAGAGGAATAACTCTCCTCGACGTAAATGGCCTGAATGGCTTATCGCCCCCTTGGCACCTTCTCTTGTTTTTTCGGCGCCACATCCACGACACTGCTGATGACGATGGCCCCGTTCTACTCCCCAGGTCGGGCGCTCTTTTCCTGTAATGCTTTGTCATTATACCGACCGGTATGTATTGTGTACACCTTATCCAGACCCGCGAAGCTTGTCAAGGGCTTTCTTAGCGGGTAAAATAGGGCGTGCGAGGCGAGCGCGCAATCGATGTATGATTAAGTAATGAGAGATGCAAGCCGTCACGGGATTTGAGGAGGGTTCATGAAGATCGATGTCTTCAGTCACATTTTACCACGTAGCTATTATGACATGATAATGAAACTCGACCCACGGGGTCGTGACATGACAAGCCAGATCAGGGGAGTCTCGGCTTTAGTCGACATCGACGAACGTTTCAGAGCGATGGATCAATTTCATGAGTACACGCAGATCATAAGCCTCGTGACTCCGCCGATCGAATCCTATGGAAGTCTGGCAACCGACATGGCAAGGCTGGCCAATGACGGTATGGCCGAACTGGTGAGCAGATTTCCCGAGCGCTTTCCAGGATTCGTCGCTTCATTGCCGATGAATGACCCTGATGGCCTCCTCATCGAGGCCAGACGCGCGGTGAATGAACTCGGGGCCGTGGGCGTGCAGGTATTCACCAATGTGTCGGGACACGCTCTCGACAGGCCTGAGACTATGGCGCTCTTCGACATGATGGCCGAGCTTGACAGGCCCATCTGGCTGCATCCGGTTCGCGGCGCAGACTTCTCCGATTACCAGAAAGAGCCAAAGAGCCGGTACGAGGTCTGGTGGGCGTTCGGCTGGCCATACGAGACAAGTGTTGCCATGGCTCATCTCGTTTTCTCCGGCCTTTTCGACCGTCACCCCGGTATCAAGATCATTACCCACCACATGGGAGGCATCGTGCCCTACCTCGAAGGGAAGGTAGGCGCCGGCTTTGACTACCTGGGCACACGAACAACTGACGAAGATTACAAGTCACTCCTGAAAAAACTGCAAAAAAGGCCCATCGATTACTTTCGCATGTTCTATGCGGACACCGCCCTTTTCGGCGCGCGAGCGGCTACTCTGTGCGGCCTTGACTTTTTCGGGGTGAGTCATACGCTCTTTGGGACTGATGCTCCTTTTGGTCCCGAAGGCAAATGGGGCTACACCAAGTGGACAATCGATATTTTAGATAACCTGGATATCACACCGAAGGAACGCGAAGAGATTTACGAAGGCAATATTAAGCGGCTTATCGGGTTACCATAGGAGCCGGTTCCCCCGCTGCACTTTCCAAACGTCCGGACCGGAAGTAGAATAGGAGAAGCGGCCGCACAGAATGGCCGAGCTGATAATACGTCGCGGAGGCAGACGATGAATAGAGCCAAGCAGTTCGCACCGTACCTGAAGATGGCCCTGAAAAAGGGGATCGATCATGCGGTTGTCGTGGAGACTTCCCGCGTCGTTACCGCACCATGGGTCCGGATGAAGTGTCAATTTGGCTGTGCCGGATATGGTGAGAGTCTCTGCTGCCCGCCCAGGACGCCGACGCCCGACGAGATGAGGAAAATACTCGATTCTTACACCTTCGGGATCCTGCTCCGCCGGCAGATCAAGAAAGGGGGCAAGGCAGTGGAACGCCTCAGCGAAACTGCCGTGGACATTGAGCGGGCGCTGTTTCTGGAAGGGTATTACAAGGCATGGACGCTGGGCGCCGGGCCGTGCGGTGGGTGCAAGACCTGTAACATGAAAGCATGCCTTCACCCGGACAGGGCCAGGCCTTCGATGGAGGCCTGCGGCATAGATGTGTACGCCACAGTGCGAGCGTACGATCTGCCTATCCAGGTGGTGAGAGAGCGCACGGACGTACGAAATTTCTACGCCCTCGTCCTCATCGAGTAATACCAATTCGCCTTTATGCGTATACCTTCGTTGCCGGCGCCCTGTCTCACTCCGACGTACTTCAAGTACGCCTCCGTTCGCCATGGCTTGAGCGCCTCGGTCTCCACATAAATGCGAATTGGTATAACGAGTGAGCCACCTTGTCTTCAGGCGTATACCTTCGTTGTCGCTGCGTCGCTCTCCTCGACGTACCCCTAGGTACGCCTTCGTCGGCTCCTCGCTGCCGCCTCGGTCTACATCCTGAATACAAGGTGGCTCAACTAGGTTCTTGAATTGATTGAGCAGATTTCAAACGTATTAATGGATTCTCGGCGGGCCAGACCTAGAGCCCAGGTATCGCCCGCAGGTGGAAGCGGAGAAAATGGTGAGCGGCCGACGTGATTGATTACTTCAGGTTTTTGAAGACTTGGTAGGCTTCCATAAAAGTCGGGAAGCCTACGGTCTGGATGAGGAGCAGGAGCGTATGCTTGATTTCCTCCTCTGTTGCGCCGGCTGCGCGCGCTTTCTTGATGTGGGTCTCGAGGGCTAACTGATGTCTTGAGGCGCCTGAGATGGCGATCTTGATCAGCCACCGCAGTTTCTCCGGCAGAGGTCCTGATTCCTTATGGATCTTTTCGCCCAGCTCCTCATGGCCGGCATTGATGTCGGGAAAGTCCTTCTTAAAAACCGTGTAGATCGTGTGCAGATCTTTCATGTGTCCTCCTTTCCGGTAAGCTGTCTTTGTAATCTCATGTGATAAATATCAATTTACGTTGGTGAGCTGCTTACTGCTTACTTCCTACTGTTCACTACTACTTGTAAATCTGCTTGAATAATTTGTCGGCCAGCGTTGCGTCGAGTTTTTGCAGTACCTTGTACTCATCGAGCGCGGATGGCCTGTCTTTGAGGCTAAGGTATGTTTCACCCAGGGCGTAGTGCGATCTCGGATCGTCAGGCTTGAGGTGTATTGACTGTTTCAATGCATCGGCTGCCATTTTGTAATCCTTCATTTTCGCGTAGGTGACCCCAAGAAAACCGTGGGCAGCAGCGAAATCCGGCTGGAAGCGAACAGCCTGTTTGAGGGCTTCCACGGCTGCTTTGTAGTTTTTTATACTCACGTAATTGACGCCGAGGTTGTAGTAAGCATGAGGACTTTCAGCATTTATGGCTATCGCCTTCTTCAGGGTGCGTATGGCGTCATCGTACATGCCCAGCTTGCCGAAGACGGCGCCCAGATTTTCGTACGCGTCGGCGCTGTCCGGCTTCATCTGTATTACCTTTTCAAGAGCCTCGCGCGCCTCATTATACTTGCCGAGGCCGATGTAGCTGACACCGAGATTAAAATAGGCTTCTGAAAAGTCCTGTTTTATCTGTATGGCCTTGCCGAATGCTTCCACGGATCGTTCGTACATACCGTTGCTTCCGTAAGCGACACCCTGATAGAACCAGCATTCTGCGGTCTTCGTGAAGTCGGCGCTGCATGCTTCGCCGGCCGTCACCACGGTTGTCGCGTTGAGTTTGTCTTTGATAAGACTTATGGGCATGGCGAAGTTGATATTCTGCGCTTCTGCGACAAGAAACGTGGCGATGCCGATGGCTTCGCCTCTGCCGTTGAATACCGGGGCGCCGCTTGAACCGGGTGAGATGGCAGCCGTGATCTGAAGCACCTTCCTGGTTTCGTCAACTTTTCTGATGCCGCTCAATATGCCCTCAGATATAGTGTTTTCAAATCCCTGCGGACTGCTTATGACAAACACCTTCTCGCCCACCTGCGCCTTGTCAAGGTCTCCCAGCTTGACCGTCGGGAGGTTTTTTCCATCGATCTTGAGGATTGCTACGTCATTTTCTGCGTCCGCGTAGAGCAGGCCTTCCACATCAAAGATCCGGTCACCTGCCTTCACCTTTATCTTGGAAGCCGCGTTGATCACGTGATAGTTGGTCACCACGGCCCCATCCTCACGCACTATGAAACCGCTCCCCTGATTGACTGATCGTTTTTCCTCGTTAACCGCAACCACCACCACCACGGCTTTGCTGTTCTCCGCGTAAATCTTGTCTGCCTGGGCCGCCGCGCGTATAGGTGATAGGACGGTCGCACTCAACATGACAAGGAAAACCAGCACTGCCCTGGCCAACACCACCCGTGAACCTCTCTGTTCAAGCCTTCTCATAGTTTTCCGTATCCTCGTTCAATACCGACTCTGCTACGATGACGTCTCGTCTCAGTAACTTATATCCTTTTCCCTCTGATGACAAGTCCCGCCCTCGTGCACTCGAAATCCCAAATTCGATAGCGGAGCATCCTGTAAGGAA
>JADGQN010000534.1 GCA_017881765.1 Syntrophobacterales bacterium
CAATCGGTCGTCTTTAAGTTTCTCTGGCTTCTCTCGTTTCCCTGGTTTTGCTGGTTAGAAAAAAGCGCATAGAAATTTGACCATCTCCTGCTACTGTGTTATGTGTTGGGTTGCGGGAGGAACTCTGGATCGATCCTCCCGCAAGAAAAGTCGTTACTTGCCACCTGACAGCAACGCTTTTAATCTTGGCGTGACATCGGGAAATCGCTTCGTCTGAAAGGCCCAGGTGGACTCGTACGCCGTGTCAACGAGCCATTTACCCGTATCGGGCGGCAGGTTATAGATTTCCACCTTTGCGTCCTTAACCTTCTGCACGGCTTTGACTTTGTCTTCAGTCCACATATCGCCGCTGTATTTTTCCGAGTAGATCATGGCGTTGGTGATCACCTGCTGCATATCCTTCGGGAGTTTATTCCAGACGTTCAGATTCATCGCCACAAAGACAGAGCTCTGGAGATACCCCGGCAGGACCATGAATTTCGTCACTGCCTGGCAACCCGAACTTACCCAGTTCGATAACGTTGAGCTCGACACGCCGTCGACTGTATTCCGTTCCATAGCCGTATAGTAATCGGTCAATTGCAGGTTAACCGGCGCAGCACCCCAGCCTTCCGTAAGGGCGCGAGCTGCCGTGGCGGTTCCGATCCTCAGTTTCTTAAAGTCTTCGGGTTTCTCCACCTTCTTGTTCAGGAACAGGTTGAAAAACTGGAGATCGCCGGCGGAAGAATGCCTCCCCATGTAATGAAGGCTGCCCTTGTTACAGAGCTGATCCAAATAGGCGTAAGCCCCATTCTTCCGTTCATCATCCACGGATATCCTGCTCAGGATTGTCGCCCCGACTCCCGGCGCCACCGATTCTACAACACCGGCCAGGATGATGGAGAAATCGACGATGCCGCCGCTCTGCGTGGCCTTAGGCAAATCCATAAGCGCGATAGTTTCCGGACCGCCACGGAACTTGAACGCAAGTCTTCCTTTCGAGAGCTCGACGGCCTTAGCCACGAACCCCTTGTTAAAAGCGATCATTTCCGGGTGCGATCCCGGCAAAAACGATGCCCAATTGAGCGTAATCGTTTCTGCTTTCGGGGCCGCCTGCTGAGCCAGTGCCGTTTGGGCAGTAGCCACGGCAATGATCAGAGTCAAACATCCAACGATAACCGATATGCGACCGATGCCTTTAGATGGCCTTCTTTTATTCATTGTTGCCTCCTCCTGCTTTTTTATTCGTCATTCGCTCACGCCCTTTACACAACTCGCATTCCGTCTCGCAACGAGTCAATGATACGTCGGAATAAGACTGAGTGTCAACGCATTTTTCAATATGTGAGAAACACTTTCATATGTTTGCGGCAGAGGCGAGCTTTGCACAATAGAAAGCGCGGGTCAGGGGTTGACAATGAAGAATCGCGAATCTAATATTCCAGTAATACCAATATGCAGTCGAAGCGCGACCCGCAAGCGGTTACGCGGGCGGCGCTGAGGAGCGCGGACTCCGCGTGCATCAAGAAACTACGTCAATGAACGCCTCATTGGTATAAGACGAAATGGAGGTGGAGTAGTGCTCAAGCCAACCAAGATCCTCGTTCACACTGATTTCTCCAAATACTCGGACAAAGCATTGAGACAAGCCCTCGATATTGCCGCACAGTATAAAGCAAGGTATTCGTGCTTCAGGTTATTAATGAACAGATCACACAGTGCGTGTACGATTATTACCTTTCGACAGCCGAAGTACAACAGGCGGACGAACAATTGATTGCCGCTGCGAACAAGAACCTACAGAAAGAGCTGAAGAAGTTCCCTGCGGTCAAGAAGGTGGAATTGAGCACCGATGTCAGCAGGGGGCTGCCTTCTGAGGAGATACTGAAACAGGAGAAGAAGAAAGGGGGTCGACCTCGTCGTCATAGCCTCACTCGGACAGACGGGCTTGAGCAAATACCTGATAGGAAGCATCGCGAGAAACGTGCTGAAGAACGCGAAATGCCCTGTGCTCCTGACAAAGTGAGTACTTTGCGGCAAATATCACGCCGTCCGCTGCGCCCTCAAATCATGATAATGTCTTGAAAATGTTTATCTAGCCAGAGAAATCGCACTCAGGCTGGCGAGAATCAGTCTGTTGCAAAATTAGATCGGTTTCGTTATTATAATATCCGCTTGTGCAATTTGTGAATGATAAATAGACCGATGCAACAGCCCTTTACACAATGAGGTAAACAGACCTTGCGGAAAGAGGATGAAAATGCAAAGGAGAGGAACGCATGTCCGAGACACCATATCTGGCCAGAATTAAGCCAATCTTACAGCGCTTTGGCGAGGGAAAGGGAACGGGTGCGGGGGCTTCACCATGGATGAGATAGAGGTTACTATCAACGGCCGCCAGGTAAACGGACAGAAGGGGCAGACAATCCTCGAACTCGCGCTCGAACAGGGGATCGATATCCCACGTCTCTGCTACCATCCCCTTGTCACAAAAACCGGGGCGTGCCGCATCTGCGTCGTGCGCGTGAACGGGGGTATGCTTAAGACCGCTTGCACGGAACCAGTTGCCGAGGGTATGCAGATCGTGACAGAAGACGCAGAGATCATTGACGTCCGTAGGGGCATCCTGGAAATGCTCGTCGCTGAAGGC
>JADGQN010000535.1 GCA_017881765.1 Syntrophobacterales bacterium
TATTGTACAATTATATACAATAAACATGGGTCACGTCAAGCGTTTTTTTGCTGCCCACTAGACACCGTCCATGGGTAAAGACATCATGCGCAGCCCAGGCCTCGTCACGCCTCGGTATGCATCGAAACCCGCCTCGGCCAAATGCATACTTAGCGCCGCCCTGAAAGTTGCCGAATAATCCGGGGCCATCGGGAAAAATGGACTAGCTATATCAAACCTTCTCGGGATGTTCCTGGCTGAAAAAGTGCGCGAGGAGATGGGCCCCGCGCAGAGCAGGTACGGCGGGCTTACGCCTCCAGACCTAACTGAGCTCTCGCATGGGAACGAATTGCCCGGCCTAATGCCAAAGCGTCGCGGGCGGTTGCCTTGTCTGCGGGTTCTCCGGGATATCGGACATACACAGCGAAGCCATAACACCTGCATGTCGTGACGAAGCATCTCCCAAGAGGGCTCCGCAGGCAGCAGAAGGTCAAGCAGGATTACCAAGTTGTGCGTCTTACCGAATGGGATATCCTCTTCCTGCAACAGCGCCTTGAGGTACTTCTCAGCGCACTGTTGTGCGTGGAAGCAAACTGCATCATAGTTGGGTGCCCGCCGCGCCCGTATCTCACGGCTGGCGGTTCCAAAGTCGCCCTCGGCCTTCTGAACCCACTCACTGGTGAGAGGATTCATATAAAGTCTTACCTCGCTCCATTATTTCGCGAAGGAAGAAATCGTTCCACTTCAGACGCTCTCGGACGTAGTCCGGCGCACGTACTATGAGGTCTACCGGAATGCGCGGTTGAACCTTTCTTAGAATCTCGGCAGACTTACGGATGGCCTGCCCTTCGAAAGGAAGGATCACGAGAAGATCGACGTCTGAATCCTCGCCAGCACTACCGGAGACGTGGGAGCCAAAAAGGATAATCTTCTCCGGATGAAATTCCCGAGCTATCCTTTCAGTCAGCTCTTTGATACTGTGGTCGTTGACCATGCGCAATCCTCTAAGGTGAAAACACGACCTTTCAATTCATCAACAGTAGCATGTCTCTCCAACACTGTCCAACTGATTCTGTCGTCACCCAGAGATCGGCAAACCTCCGTCTTACGAGCCACGGGGTTGGGCTTGACCTCACGTGTTGCCCTCCAAGAACAGTGTGCGGTGTTTAATCTCTGGTATATGAGGCAGTTTTATCTTGAGTACGCTGGCAAGCCAAAACTCCAACCACTGGTTGGAAAAATTAGCTGGTCAAAAAATCTATTTGTCATGAGTCGTTGCAAGGATGATGTTGAACGTGAATTCTATATCCACATGACCAAGAAATTCGGCTGGAGTGGAGCAAGGCCATCCTAATCCATCACATCGAGAATCAGTCCCACGTGCTCGGCCTGAAGAACGGGCCCATCCAGCCTACAGTCAGAAAGATGTTAGGGCAACGCGGATTTCCCATGTCAATGGCGGACCCTGCGCACTCTTCTTTCCAGTATGTCGACAAAATATCGACATACTGGAATAAGTTGCGGTATCATTGTGGTCTGAAGACACCTGTAGAACAGATCAGGCGGCAGATTCCCACTGAAGAATTCGACTACCAAGCGCTCTCGGATTGCCTGAAGGATTATGCCCGACCTCGCGACCGGATCAGTGACCTCATCAAGAGCGGCGTCATCGTTCGTGTGAAGAAGGGCCTCTACATCTTCGGATCGGACTATCGCAGGGGGCCGTACTCAAGGGAGGTGCTTGCCAACCTCATCTACGGACCATCGTACGTGTCGCTCGACTATGCGCTTGGCTATTACGCCTTGATTCCTGAGCGCGTGGAAACAGTAACCTCCATCACCTGCGCGAAGACCCGCTCTTTCTTGACGCCGGTGGGCCGTTTCACCTACTGGGCAGTTCCCCTTGAGTACTACCGCATCGGGATTCACATCGTCGAAATCAGCGAAAAGCGGCCGTTCCTCCTCGCAACACGCGAGAAAGCTCTCGCAGACAAGGTTCATCGTGACCGGGGCGCAGGCATCGGAACCCCACGTGAACTTGAGGAGTATCTCTTCGAAGACCTGCGGCTGGACCCTGGCACGTTCCGGGAACTGGACGTCAGCGCGATGAACGAGATTGCCAACCACTGTCGCTCGAGAAAGGTCGCTCTCCTCGCTTCCTTCCTCCGGCGCTTCAAGGAAAGCAGTCATGAATGAAGCGATCGCCCGGATGATGGCGCAATACGACGGTCGACGGCTGGAGGATCACGTGAGGGCGCTCAGGGAAATCCTCCAGGAGATAGCGCTTCTGGGTTTGTGGCGAAGCAAGTTTTTCGAGAAGGCTGCCTTTTATGGCGGAACCGCACTGCGCATTCTCTACGGCCTGGACAGGTTTTCCGAGGACCTCGTTTTTTCTCTCCTCAAGCCGACGCCGGACTTCGACATATATAGGTACAGCGAGGCGCTGCAGACGGAGATGCGCAGCTTCGGCTTTGAGGTCACTATCGAGTCAAAGGAGAAGCGCAGGCAAAGTGCCGTGCAGTCCGCATTGATCAAGTCAAATACCCTGGAGCAACTGGTCGTCATAGAAACGGCAAAGGAGCTGGTTCGGACGGTACCCAAGGGACAGGTGCTGAAAATAAGGCTGGAAGTAGACACTGATCCGC
>JADGQN010000536.1 GCA_017881765.1 Syntrophobacterales bacterium
TTCAAAAATAGAGCAAGGCGACCAGGAGGATAGCGACGGAGGCGTACTATAAGTACGTCGGAGTCGTGCCGACGCAGGCAACGAAGCTATATGAATGAAGGCAACTTGGTATTAGAGCTTATCAAGGAGATCAACAAGCTGTGGGGGCCGGTCTATCCTTATCTTGCGCGGCATATCGAGGAACTCTACGGGCGCCGCGAAGGTACTGCGATCGAGATTGGACCCTTTACCGGGGTAATATTTTCTCTCATTGAGGAAGGTATAGGCGATCGATTTGTCATTGCTTCCTTTCCTTTTGGCATGGGCGCTTTTTTTATAGAGCAAGCTAAGGAAGCGGGGGCCACCGGTAAGATTGAAGTAGTTGATACCGATCCCTCTCTCAGCGGCATAGAGGAGAAGAGTGTTGATCTTGCCGTCTTCCGGGGCGCTTTCTTCTTCCCTTCGCTGTTTGATGCTGATTTGGCCGCGGTCTACCGGGTTCTGAAGCCGGGTGGGCTGGCCTTCGTCGGGGGTGGATTCGGCAAATATACGCCCGACAGCGTTATTTCGCATCTTGGAAAGCGGTCACGGGACTTGAACCTGCAACTGGGGAAGGTGGAGATCAGTGAACAAGTGTTGCGGCGGCAGATTGGCGAAAGCCGCATCCCTGTGCATGCCGAGGTCATAGACGAAGGCGGATTGTGGGTAGTGATAAAGAAGTAAAGTCGTCAATAGAGAGGAGGACTCTCCATGAATGGTTTGACAATGAAAGGCCTTGCGGTTCTGGAAATATTTTCCGACTTCGGCTGACCGTGGTGTTACTTCAGTACCGTGCGTATTGATCAGCTGCGAAAAGCGTATGACTTCGAAATCAAGTGGGTTGCCTTCCCGCTCCACCCTGAGATCCCCGAAGACGGTGTGGCGCTTGCCGACCTCTTCAAGGGCGCGCAGGTGGACATCAACAAGGTGCAGGCACGCTTGAAAGAAGCGGCCGCGGGCCTGGGTATCCTCCTCGGAGAGCGCACCAGGACGTACAATACCCGTCATGCTCAGGAGTTGTCAAAATGGGCAGAGGCCCAGGATGCCGGCGAAGCCTTCCATCGGGCCGTGTTTAAAGCATACTTCGTGGATGGCAAGAATATAGATGCAGTTGATGAGCTGATGAAGATTGTAGATGATCTGGGTCTTTCGGAAGAGGCAGCCAGAAAGGCGCTGGCATCAGGGACCTACAAGGATGCCGTAGACGGTGAATGGGCGCGGGCAAGCCAGATGGGTATCACGGCCGTTCCTACTTTTGTGATGGGCAAGGGAACGATCACGGGTGCCCAGCCCTACGAGGTGCTTGAAAAGTTTATGAGGACAAACATTGAGCAAAGTTAATAAACAGAAAACGCTACCTTTTACCTGCCCAATCTGCGGCCGCAAGGCGGAACATCCAGTTGGTGCGCTTACAGAAGGGGCGGAGCTTGTCTGTCCTTTCTGTAAGCTTAAGCTCAATCTTCACGGCCACATGTGGCAGGAAGTGCAGCAGGAACTGGTGAAGATAGGGTCTAAAGGATAAAGTCCTTATCCTTACAGGATGCTCCCTTACAGGATGCTGCGCTATCGCTATCCGGGGGCAAGGGTTCCTTACAGGATGCTCCGCTACCGGGGTCCGGCAAAGAGAACTAGCACTCCATATCCGTTTTCGTTTTGTGAGCGCTAAAAATATCTTATAATAAAAGCTTAGCGCCTTGCCCAGGTGCGGACGTATGCAAGAAAAAGAAAAGACAAGGGATGAACTTCTTGACGAGTTACGCGAGCTGAGCCAGCAGGCTTCAACCCTCGAAGTCTGCGAACTGGAGCGGGAAGACGCACAGGTCGAGCTCAAGAAAAGCGAAGACGACGTCCAAGCACTTCTGAATGCTACTACCGACATCTCGTTTCTCATGGACAAGGACGGGGTGATCCTCGCTGCCAACGAGAGTGCGGCGCGCGCATACCACACGACCGTGGAGAATCTTCTGGGCACCGCGGTCTACGATCTGATTCCGCCATCACTCGCTGAATTTGCCAGGGCGAAGGCGGATGAGGCGATCCAATCCGGAGCACCGGTGCGGTTTGTAGCGGAATGGAGGGACCGGTTCTTAGACCACAGTCTTTATATCGTATCGGATGAAAACGGCCAGGTCACGCGAATCGCCGTCTATGTGAGAGACGTGACGAGACGTAGGCAGATGGAGGCAAAGCTTCAGCAAGCCGAAGAAAAATACCGCAATATATATGAAAACGCAACGGAGGGAATATTCCAGGCGAGCCTTGACGGGCGTTTCATTACGGCAAACCCGTCCCTTGCCCGCATCCATGGGTATGACTCTCCTGAAGAGCTGATGGAATCGACTACGGACATAGGCACGCAACTCTATGCTGATCCCGCGGACCGTGACGACCTTGTTGACCTTCTCCGGATGCAAGGCGCCGTTCAGAATTACGAGGTCAAGATGCGCCGCCACGATGGCAGTATCCACTGGGTCTCCATCAACTCCCGCGTTGCCCGTGACCGCGCAGGTGGGCTCATCTACCATGAGGGCACCATGCGCGACATCACGAAGCGCAAAGAGGCCGAAGAGGCGCTTGGGGAAAGTGAGGA
>JADGQN010000171.1 GCA_017881765.1 Syntrophobacterales bacterium
GCCGTCTCCCGGTCTTTTCTTTTTGGGCCTGTTGTGTGGTTGTTGCGCGAATACCTGCGTGGGGTTGTACTTCACGATACGTTCCAGCCTCAGGTACTCCGCATGGTCCACGGACCGAAATTCTATTTCCAGACGATCCTTTATTCGGAAGAACTCTCGTCTTTCACCCCCACCAGTCATTGCCCAACCTCCTGCATCGATAGGAAGCAGGAGGTGACATCCGGATCAAACTGTGAGCCTCCACACCTCTTAATCTCAGCCATTGCATCTTTCTTGCTCAGCGGCTTTTTATACGGTCGGTCACTGGTCATTGCATCATAGGCATCACAGACTGCGATGAGCCGGCAGCAGATGGGAATCTCGTTCCCGACCAGCGCATCGGGGTATCCCTGGCCATCAAAACGCTCGTGGTGGTGTCTGATTATTCGAGCTTCCTCCGTGAGTATCTCGAACCCTTTCATAATCTCCTCGCCGAAGATGGAGTGATCTTTCATCACTTCATACTCATCCGGGCTCAGGCGTGCGGGTTTGAGCAGGATAGCGTCCGGGATGCCGACCTTTCCCAGGTCGTGCACCGGACCCACTATTCTGAGCATCTGTTTCTCATAATCCTGGAGAGCCATCTTTCCGGCCAGCATCTGACTCATCTGTGTGACGCGGCCGCAATGTCCTTCAGTGTAAGAATCTCTTCTGTTGATGGCTATGATCAAAGAAGAGAGGGTGTGAAGGATACTGTTGTAGAGACTCTCATACAGCATGCGATTTTCTATCTTTGTTGACACCTTCTCCGTGACCAGCTTGAGGA
Source organism: Syntrophobacterales bacterium (assembly GCA_017881765.1). Classification (GTDB taxonomy): domain Bacteria; phylum Desulfobacterota; class Syntrophorhabdia; order Syntrophorhabdales; family WCHB1-27; genus JADGQN01. The sequence goes on from JADGQN010000171.1 coordinate 806, forward strand.
GAAATATTTCGTCTTCAGAGAATCTGCCGTTCCCGCTCTTTCCGCCAACACTCATAAAGCCGATGCACTCGTCTTTGATGATGAGCGGCAGGAAGAGCCTGGTTTCCTTCAGGACATATCCTTTTGACAGGGCAGCTTTTGACAGAAACTCTTTTGCGAGGTTAATTTTGCGCGGATTGGGAAGTCCTTCGGTCCCCCTCTTTTCCACCAGCAACACCATCTCCCCCTTCTCCTTGTCGGCGACGTAATAGCCGCAAGAGGGGACTTCCAGAATTTCCCTGACGATCTGCACCATGTTCTCATATACGTCGTCAACAATACTCAGCGCATTCAGCTTGTTTGAAATATGGAACATGATGGTCAATTCTTCGATTTTCTTTTGCAGTCTCCGGTTTAAGAGCTCTATCTTCTTCTTGTCCTCCAGACTGTCAAGAATGGTCTTGTTTTCTACAAGCAGTTCTCTTTCCCGTGAGACCCGCATCATGACCATCATCAATTTGTCCAACTCGAATGGCTTGATCAAAAAATCGGAAGCGCCCTTTTTCATGGCATTGACGACAAAGTTGGGCTCGGGATAGCCCGTGATCATCACCACGGCAACGGTGGGATCATGCTGTTTGATAGCGTCCAGCACGGATATGCCGTTGATATCGGGCAGATTTATGTCGACTATGGCAATCGCGACATGGTTACGTTTCAGCATCTCAAGGGCTTTGTTGCCTGTATTCGCCTTGATCACTTTGCAGTCGCTCAAGGACAAACAGTCACCCAGAAGCTCAAGCGTTTCCAGGCTGTCGTCTACCAGCAGGATACTGGCGCCTTCAAGCATCATAATATCTTTTCGAAGATCCTCTTCTTGAAATTGTCAAACTCGTCGTCCTTTAGCAGGCCTTCTTGTCTGAGCCTGTTCAAGTTCTCTATCTCCTTGATGATCTTCTCTGTCCAAGACGTTACTTTCGTATACTTGTAGCGGTCGATCTCCTCATAGAAGCTCCTGAGCTTCTCCATGAGTGCTTTATTCTTCTTTTTGAGGATAACCTTATCACGCACATTCCTCACGGCCACCTTCAGCTCTTCTACCTTGAACGGCTTGACGATGTAATCAAAGGCCCCTGCTTTAATTGCTTCTACGGCGCTTTCCAGGGAGGCGTAGCCTGTGATGATGATGAACTCGACAAGATCGTCTTGTTCTCTGATCTTTTTTATGAGTTCAATGCCCGTCAATTCAGGCATGTTGAGATCCGTGATGATGAGATCATACGGCGCGTTATAATACCTGTCGAGTGCCTCCTTGCCGTCTTTTGCCGAGTCGGCATGGGTCTGTTCGTCCTTGAGAACGTGAACGAGCATTTCTCGCAGAGGCTTGCTATCCTCGACCACAAGAATTTGGAAGGTGTCGGCGTTAGGTTTCATGTTTCTTAACCTTTTCTGATACGATCTCGTCTATGCGGTCAAAGACCATCTTCCTCATCCCATCGTCTGGCGAAGGGGCGTCGGCACTCGTCCCTGGGTGCTTGTTCGCATCTTCCGCCGAATCGACCTTACCCCTCATGTTCTTTATGTATGTTTTGATCACGTTCAGGATCTGATAGTCCGACACGTTCACGGAATTTTCCCTCATAGGTTTATCGGACAGGGATCATCAAACTTAAGGTTTTATGCTATTTGACAGAGGCTTGACACTGATGCTGCGGAACGTGCCAATAGGGACTCGCAGGCCTTTTTCACGATGGCCACCGGGCCTCTTGCGAGAAAATGGACTAACCCTTCCTTCTCAGACTTTCGCTTTCCCTTTTTCTATCAGGGCGCGGATCATTCAGCGTCGTTACACGACGATAGGAAAGATCCGCCTGTCCGACGCGATCTTCCTCCAAAGCCTGCCTCGTTAACTCAATGAAGGTCTTTACGCGATTCTCATTCACGTGCTCCTCCATACCCGCCGGGTGTGAAAAACACATTCCTCGTGACTGGGCTAAATACAATATTAGCAACATCCGTGCCTTCTGCAAGGGGGGCTGCCTCCAGACATTAAGCCGGTCGTCTTTTCAGTTTCCTCGGGCTTTTTGGCTCCGGGAGCCTCAAAAGAACCACTGCTCATCCGTCTTCCCGGCCGTCAGGCTTCTGCCAGCCGAGAAGCCGAACCGGCAATTCTATAACAGGCGTGCGGACCGTTCCCGCCCTTTCTTTCGAGCCCGGTAATAGGCTCGGCGCGCCTGCTGGCCGGTCTGAATCTCCAGTATGGCGTCCTGACATTCACCGAGCATTGCCTTGATACGCTTTCTTACACACTCGTGTCTCGTCGCTACTTGTTGAAGAAGTCTGACCACTTCCTCGCTACACCCTGATGGCCCGTTTTGACGCTCGTTGCTTTCGATCTCACGAAGTTTTGTTACGATCTCTTCTTTGCGACGCGTACAGGCTTCCAGCTCCTCCAGGTTATCGGCGGCAATAGCCTGCTCCTCCTTCTCGGCAAGTTTGAGCAGCTGTTCGCACAGCCCCCGAAGCTCCTTATCAGAAGGCGTTGTCATGTATATCCCTCAAACACTTACCGTGATATTCTTGGTAGCGGCAGAATCTTTTTCCGGCTGCGAACTATCTGTCTCCTGATCTTTCTTCGCAGCATCGCAGATACCGGCCCACCCTTCCCTCACGGTACCAAGGAGCTTCCCGATCTCTTCCAGCTTCGCCGCGTCATTGTAGAAGTTCGCCTCGGTGAGTCGTACGAGCATGTAGTCGTATAATCTCTGTAGATTCTCTGCAATTTCCCCGCCGTTTTCCCTGTCGAGACAAGACTGGAGGTACTCGACAATTTTTTCCACTTTGTCCAGCAGATGAACCTTAGCAGCTATATTTTCCTCGGCGAGTTCTCTGATTGCTTCTTTCAAAAAGCGGATGGCGCCGTCGTAGAGCATGAGCACCGTTTCTTCTGGACTCGAAGAAGCAAGATGTACCTCGCTGTATTGCCGCCTGAGATTGCCTCTTACCATCTTCTATCGCTCATCACGCTGACGAATTGTTTGAAGTATTGTTTGCAGTGTTGGCTGCAGTATTGCTTGAAGTACTGCCTGAAAGCGTGCCAAGCTGCATTGATAGAAACTGGCTCGTCGTATTGTACTGCTGAAGGAGCGTTTCAAGCCGTGTAAACCTGTCTCTCAGGTCCTGTTCTTCCGTTGTGAACCTGTCCTCCATCCTCTGAATTTGTGAGTCTATATCGTCTATGCCTTTCTGCATGGAGTTTGATTTTGATATGAGAACGCCATTTGAGAAATCAGTATATGTTGCTAAACTAGCCGGCAATTTATCCGCTACCCCTGAGGAGATCGTAACACGGCCGAAGCCGCCGGTCTGCGTTGAATCGACTGCTATCGTAAGCCCATCCTCGGCAAGACCGGACTTCGACGTGAGTTGGTTACCAACACCTTTGGCTGCATGGCCATTGATGGTACCGGCGACGTCTACTCCTGCATTCTCAGACGTACCATCATCATTGAATCCAATCTGGCCTGCTATGTTTCCTTTATCCGAGGTGATTTTGAAGTATTGGTCTGCGCCATAGCTGGTAGAGGTAATCCTTAGCTTTCCGCCCTCGTTCGACGCAGTGAGCCCGGCGTTATGTGTGGCAAAGGCGCTGTTGAGGTTATTAACGATACTGTTGGCCCCTGCCCCAGCGCTCAGATTGACCGAGAAACTGGTATAGGTAGGGCTGCTGTCCGTCTTGTTACCGGAATACCTAAAGGTCAGTGTTTCATCAGCGCTGATGCCGCCGCTGGCTATGGTCTGACCGCCGAAGAGCGTCGCCTTTTGGGGTGCTGTGTTTATGTACACGCTATATGACCCTGTTTGCGTCTTGGAGGTCTTACTTACAAACGAGACCGCCTGATTGGTGGCGGTGGCTGTGCCGATGAAAAGCTTTGCCACGCCGTCCGGATTGGCGGCAAGCGCAGAGGCAACCTTGCCTTCATCCAACGTTAATTTTCCCGTCTTCGCGTCTGACGTAATACCTATCTGGGAGAGATTTGTATAGCTTGACGTACCAAGGCCGGGGATGCTTCCCGTCACGGCCCTTGCGATCTTGCTCCTGATCTCCAAAAGGGTCGGGTCGCCGAGCAACGGGTTGGCCGTCTTTGCACTCGGGTCATAGCTGAGCTGCGTATTGAGAAAATCAGCCATCGTATTGTAGGCGTCCACAAAGTCCTTGATGCTCGACTTGGCATCGTCACTGTTCCCTGAGACGGTGAGTGTGAGTGGCGACGAGGAGTCTGCCTTGAGGAGATTCAGGGTGACTCCTTCGATGGCATCGCTGATGGTATTGGAGTTATTGACAATCGTGGAGTTGCCAACTTTTATCACTGCGTCCTGGGCAGTCTGCATCTCGGGGTTGAAAGCGTCAATGCTGAACTTGTCACCTTTTGCCAGGGCCCCGACTGTGCCGAAATTGATTTTCACCCGGCCATTGTCACTGTTTGCCAGCTTCCCTCCGTCGATGAACATGCCTGCGTCAAAGGCACCGACGTGAGTTTCCCCATCCGCCACTGTTGCGTCGACCGTATCAAAACCGAGTACCCCGGCAGCAGTCGACCCTGCATTGGACCAGTTGAACGTTACGGGGCTTCCCGTGCTATTCGTGATCGTAAACTTCCTCGTTCCCCCGTCATAGGAAACTGAATACCCGGCACCAAGCTTCGTTTGCAACTCCGTGGCGAGGTCCGACCCGGTGTAGGTGCCTTCGCTCAGTGTGATTGGAGTGCCATCCTTGTATAGAGTCTTGTTGCTCGAATCGATCGCGATATCCGCGGTAGTATCAGCGCCTCCGGTGCCCGCCGTGATCTCACTCGACCATGTGACGCCGCCATCCGTTGAATATTCATATTTTGCACGGCCTGCAAGGGCGCCGGTCGTGGCACCTGCCGATGTAACCTTAACCGTGAAGGTCTTGTTGTCCGTGCCTGTGTAGTAGGCTCCGCTATTCGCATAAACGTTGCCCGAATAGGTATTGGACGTGTACGCGTAGGCTGTTCCGATCTGCTTATGCGCAAAATCGAGGTTCGTGTCGTTCTGTGTGATCTGGATGGTACTTTCCGAGCCGGTCGATGCCACGGTAAGCGCAAGTCTATAAGGATTGGCGCCGCTCCCATTTTTTACGATTGAAGCGTAGACGCCCGAGCCGGGCATGTTTATGGCATCCCTTAGCCCCTGCAGGGTCATATTCTGATTAACGCTGATCCTTGTGACGGCGCCTGAGCTGCCCACCTTGTAGGCAAAGCTACCCGTCCCTCCCGCGATGGGCGTCGTGTTCCGGTCCACCCAACCCTGAGAGGCTGTCATGCCTGCCTGAGCGAGCTGGTCTACCTCCACTGTGTAATTTCCCAGTGCAGCGCTTGCCGACGCGGAAGCCGTAAACAGCTCGTTTCCTCCGCTGGTTTTAGTTACAGATGCTTCCTTCGTATTGAACTGGGCAGGGCTATTCAAAACATCAAGGGAAGACTTGAACGACCCCAGCTTTGTCTGGAGATCCAGCACCGCGGCTATTTTCGCCTGATAGTCGGTCTGTCTCTGTTTGAGTATCTGTTCCGGTTGTCTCTCAATGGTCATAAGCTGGCTTATCAGCTGCTCCGTGTTGAGCCCTGATATCAGTCCGCTTGAAGAGATTCCAGCCATAGCGCCTCCGTGCTCCTCTTTCCTTTTAAAGGTTATCGTCAAAGATAGGCAAAACTTTAGTCCCAATGCGGGATAGATGGCGTGCGAAGGAAATTTCGGAAAAAAGAGCAGACTACTCCCGCATGTTTTGGGGAGTAGTCTGAAGCGATTGAATAACCTGCCTTACACTTACACAGCCGTATTGACGAGCAATCCCTGGTGGTCCTTGTAATAGGCCCGCAGCCTCAAGACCTCCTCCGCGGGAATCTGCCTGAGCACTTCACCCGTATTGCCATCGATTAACTTGACGACCGCGCTGTTGCTCGTACTATCTACCGAGAACTGCAGATGGTCGTTAAGGGCCTTGAGGGCCTGGTTAATCTCGAGTGCGGCCTGCTTCACCTCTTTAGGGTCCACCTTCGCGGGAGCTAAATCCGCCGTTGTAGTTGCGGGCTGCTTCCCTTCTCGCTGGGATAAGGCACCTTTCTTATTCAGGCGATCAATCACGTGAAACTGCGCCGTTATCACTTCTGCTGTCGGTGTCGTTTTCATATCACTGGCCTCTTTGTTTTAGTTTAAGCGATGGGAGCGCTCCCGCTCCCATCGCTGTTACCAGTCTTACCGCAGAAGTTGCAGTGCATACTGCGACGTTGTGTTCGCCTGGGCAACCATTGCCACACCAGCCTGTACCATTATCTGGTTCCTCGTAAAAGTAGCCACTTCCGCTGCAAAGTCCGCATCCTTGATCCGGCTTTCCGAGGCACTCATGTTCTCGGACGCGATCTGCAGGTTGTTCACGGTGAACTCCATCCTGTTCTGTACGGCGCCGACACCGGCCCTGATGGCGTTCACCTGGTTGAGGGCCGAATCGATCGTCAGGATCGCTGACTGAGCGTGGTCCTGTGTGTCGAGCTTTAAAAGGGAGACATTGTATGTGGAAACACTCGCCGCAACCGCTTGACTCGTGTTAGCCGAACCGTCCAGATTAAATAGACTTGTAGAGCTTGTAAGGCTGAAATTGGAAGGATCGTTCAGCTGAATGGCTGCGCGGTAGAGCCACGTGTTATTGGTTTGTGTGCCGGACAGCCCCAGGCTGGTGGCGCCTATGCCGCTAGTGTTGGTAGTGACGGTGATGTTCCGGGAATCTGCCGCTGTCAGAACCAACTTGCCATTGCCGTCGACACTGGCAGTCACTCCCGTAGTCCCCTGCACGTTATTGATGGCCGTGGTCAGCGTACCTGAGCTGTCATTCCCGAGGACAGTCACAGCCCCTATGTTAACGCCGTTGATATAGACGTCGCCGTCTACAAGGTTAGCAGCTTGAATCGCGGTGGTGGCCGTGATTGCGTTCTTCTGCGCCGCGGCCGTGACCCCGGTATTTCCCTGGACAGTATTGATTGCGACCGCTTTGGCGATCGCGCTCGACTCGCCGTTATAGCTAGTCAATGCGTTTGCCGAAGCCATTACCGCGTCGCTACCGCCTCCCCACAGCGACGCCAGTACTGATGCCGCTCCTACTGCTGTTTTGTCAAATCCGATGGCGCTGAGCAGCACGGACGTTGCGGAAGTGCCTGCGCCTGCTGCACTACCTAAGATCCCGAGCTTTAAGGCGGTCCCGTTCGTGGCCTCCAGCACCCAGGCAGACCCGCCGGCCACGGTAAAGGCACTGACGTTGGTGATGCTTGCGGCACGGATAGCGGTCACGATAATGTTGGCAATGGCGCCACCACTGGCCGTAGAAGCTATCGCATTGGCGGCAACGTTCACTGAAACGCCGTTGATGAACATCGTAAATCCGTAGGACAAGACTGACGCTGCGGGTGCCCCGCCCGCACTTAGCCCACGGCTGGATATGTCGAGCACTGAGTACTGGTCGTCAGCAGCGTTGGTGGGCGCCAAGTCCTGACCGTTGATCTTGATCTGGCCGGCTCCGAAGTTTGCGTTTAAGGACGTTCCAACACCGTCGGCGATCTGCGCACTGTATTGCGCCCTGCTTCCCAGTGACCTTGCCCGGGCATCATTAATCGTGAAGGTTACCGTCTGACCGTAGTTCGCGCCGATCTGGAAGTACTTCCCCGTAAATGAGCCATCGAGAAGGTTCATGGTGTTGAACTGTGTCGTGGTGGAAATGCGCGTGAACTCCGTGATGAGGCTCGCCGCTTCCTGCTGGGTGTCCGCTCGCTCTGAAGGCGTGTTGTCGTCCGAAGATGACTGGACCGCGAGCTCTCTGAGCCTCTGGAGGATGTTGGTCAAAGTATTGACCCCGCCCTCTGCTGTCTGCACCAGCGACACCGCGTTATTCGCATTCCTCACCGCCTGGTTAAGACCTTTGACCTGGGCATCGAACTTGGTCGCAATGGCGAGACCAGCCGCGTCATCAGCGGCCTTATTGATCCGTAAGCCCGATGAGAGCCTTTCCAGCGACTTGGACAATGCAGAATTGTTTATTCCGACGTTTCTCTGGGCGTTTAAACTTGAGATGTTTGTGTTGACTGTTAATGGCATGATCTCCTCCTTGATCTTTTTTTCGGGATAGCTTCCGGCTACCCCTGAATGTTAGGTACCGTGTGTCCGTGCGTCCTTCTTGTCACTTCCTTTCTGG
>JADGQN010000172.1 GCA_017881765.1 Syntrophobacterales bacterium
GCGCGGGCCAGGCTTTCCCGCTCGATGACGATCATTCCCCCGCCTTCGCCGAGGACCATCCCGTCTCTTTCAGCATCGAAGGGGCGGGAGGTCTCGTGAGCGGGTCTTTCCCGTCCGGACAGCCCGTAAAGTGCGCCCAGCGCGGAGAATTCCAGAAAATGCACGTGGGTGAGGTTCTCTTCGCCCCCTCCGACGATGGCGGCATCGATGACGCCGTTCCTGATCATCTGGATGGCGCTGTATAGTGCCACCAGTGAGGTCGCGCAGGCCGCAGAGACGGAATAGCTGGGTCCCATGAACCCATAACGGTTGCAGATGAAGCCGGCCGCCGCGCAGTTGAGTCTGCCCAGGAGCGTGGTGTCATCCGGGGCCATGCGTCCGGACTTCACCTCTCGTTCGACGGCGCTCTCCTGATCCGGCGCGAGGTGAACGGCTTTTTTGACAGCGCCAAGGATATCATGAGCGTACGCCCTGATGATCATATCGGTGAGGGTACCCGCCGCCTCACCCGAGTTCTGGGAGATGAGGACCCCGATCCGTTCGCGCGGGATGTCCGAATCCAGGATACCGGATGCCCGGATGGCTCTGTCCGCCAGCCACATGGTAACCCTTGTCGCCTCGGTCATGGACCGGAAATCATGGGGAGGAATCCCGAGTTCATTGCGGGAAACATGAAAGTCCATGAACGCGCCCACCTTGCAATAGGTCTTGTCCGGAACCTGCGGCCGGGGATCATAAAAAAGGGCGTGATCCCACCGGGAAGGCGGAACCAAGGTAATCCCGCTCTTCATGGCCATGCTTGCAGCCCAGACTTCCTCCGGACTCTTCCCCAGGGCATTGACTATGCTCATTCCGGTGATGGCGACCCTTTCACGATCGTCTCCGTGGGGGGCGACTCGCTTCAGTCCATGGCCGATCCGGGTCGATGGAGTTTTCGGGGCAATCTCCATCGACCCCACAACGGGCTGATGCAGCAAGAGGGGACCTTCGGCCAGCTCGCGGTGAAAGGACTGCAGCTTCTTGACCTCACCGATGAGGCCGGCGCAGGCCCCACTCATGAATTGCCCGCGCTCCAGACAGCCCCGCTCATCCAGAGCCGTCCCGCCTGGCCTGTCCATGCCTCGGGCCGCGGCGAAGAGGCTCCCCGCGGCCATCTCCTCCATTCTCGTCCGGAACACGGCCTCGTCCTGGTGACCCGCTGCAAACTCCCTCTCCAGGGATAAAATAGCTGCCACTCTGGGGGTCCTCAAAGCGCGCACCCGAAGCCCGGTATGCTGGCCCGAAACGGCTGTTCCTCCCGGGGGCGATTCCAGGACCATCCGCTGATAGAGCGCTGTCAAGGCACCCGTTTCAACGATCTCCCGGGTGGCCAGGTAAATGGTGCCCATCTGGATGGCGTCCGCGCCCAGCATGGCGGCCATGAATGCAGTCTCTCGATTGAAAATTCCCCCCGCAAGGATCACGCGACAGTTTTGAAAAAGGGACGGCGTGCGCCGCTTGAGATCCAACAACATCTGAGCAAGGGTGAGCGTGCTATACTGCCCCACGTGACCGCCGGCCTCGTATCCCTCGCAGACCACGTACCGGACGCCGGCTTCCAGGGCGAGTCTCAGCAAGGCCTCATCAGGAGCGATATACATAACCCCGATGCCGCAATCCATCAACTCCCTTAAGGGGGAGAGATCGCCACCCGCGATCACGACAAAACGGGGTCTCTGTTTCTTTATCCAGGCCAGTTGCGTCTCCCTGAAAGGGTTTTCCACCAAAGAGACGACATTCACTGCATAAGGGCGCCCACCCATGATCTCCGGCAGGCGTCCCAGCCTCAGATCAAGGGCCTCTGTGTCCATCAGGCCAAGGGCGATGGTGGGCAATCCACCGGCATCGGCAACTTTTGAGGCAAACTCCGGGACATCAGTGATCCATGACATGGCGCCCTGGATAAAGGGGTATAGGGTTCCCATCTCTTTCGCTACTGGGCTGTCCAGAAAGCAATCCTTTCTTGCCTCAGCCAGAAGGCATACGTTACGAATTTCGTCGATGAAAGTGTTCACGGCCTCCTCGGTTCCGGTCCCGAAACGCTCAACGAACGACGCGGCAAAGGCAGCTTCCACACCCAGAGGAATGACCTCGTCCGGGCCGAAATGGCTCTCCAGAGGGTGGAGGGCCCTGGCATGCACCTGGCTTACGAAGGCGCGGCGGCTGTCGTCTGTGATCTTCGCTCCGGACAGCGAGTCCTCGAACGTCTGGATCTCCTTGAACGCACGCGAGTTTCCCTTATTGAAAAGGCGACAGGGAACCTCGAGGTCCAGGCCGACCAGATCCGTAGAATCCAGGCGGAGGTTGGAGAGCCGCTGGCGTTGAACATCATCAATGGCAACCATATCCGTCAGCCAATGGAGGCTCTCGAAAACGATCCCGGTTGCCCCGGTCGATAGGAATGCCGCTGCCGCCTCAGGGGTGGAGACGCCTCCCCAGATAAGGATGTCGAGAGGCTTTGAGGCTGTGCGCAGCATTTCTTTGACCATCGAATAGAGAGCCGTGGTCGTCTCACCGCTGCCGAATCCGGAGGCCTCGCATCCTTTCAGGACGATCCGCCCGATGCCCGAACTATCCTTCAAAATAGCTGCCAGGAGGTCGATGTCGCCGATGATTGGAAAGCAACGGTAGTCTTCCGACAGCTCCCTCAATCTCTGTAGAAAGATGGGCGGATCTTCTTGAATAAGCCGGGGGTGGCACTCTACCCAGATGTCGTGGACTCCTGCTTCCTTCAATGACTGCATCAATGATGGATCAAAGAAGGCGGGGGCAGAAATCTTGATATCCCTGACGTGGCCGGCAGGGTCAGCCTTTCGTAAGAAAGAACGTAACCCATCCAGCCCCATCATGGAAAAATCGAAGATGGCGCTGCTCCCTGTTCGCTGAGCCATTTGAATCACCGACGGGGTGATCTCCTCAGGCCGCCAGACGAAACCGATGACAGAAACCCGATCCTCAGCCACTATATCCAACCCCTTCCTTAAAGACGATAGGTACCCTTGAATTTTCCCGGGTTCATTCCCCGCGGCTTGTCACGCGTGCCGTCATTCCGGCGGACGCCGGAATCCAGAAACCGGACTGGATGCCGGATCAAGTCCGGCATGACACACAATACCCCGCCGCTTGCGGCGGGGTTCTTCATCCTACAAAGACTTTCTGAATATGCGATACCTCTTGCATGTTTTCGCGCCGGCTTCCTCTATCAATGAGTTGATCGACTCGTTGTCCTCCAGGGTCCAGCCCAACTCCAGATAATGATATTTCTCTTTTTTCCTCACCACTTCAAATATGTGGTGGAAGGCTAACATGGGGAGTCCCAGTTGCTGGTACTTCTCCTTGATTCCGAAGATCAAACACCTCAATCCCCTGATCTCCCGCCGATAGATAAGGAACTTCAGCAAACCCGTCAGACCGACCCGTCCGTTGAAACGCTTGAGCAAAGGGTTGATGTCAGGAAAGATCACGCAGGCCGCCGCGGGTTCATCCTCATAGTAGATGAAGAAGACTAGGTCCGGGTCCACGAATTTCATCACGTTCTTCTGAATGTCCCGCATCTCATTATCGCTCAGGGGGACGAAACCCCAGTTACCAGACCAGGAGGCATTGTATATCTCCCTGATCAGAGCAAACTCGGCGTCCACATTTTTTGGATCAGAGGGCCTGATGTGGATACCCTTTTTCTTGGAGATCCGTTCAGCAAGACGATCCATCCACTCGGGAAGCCGGTAATCGCCCTCTATCAGGAAGGCCAGCAAGTCCTTTTCTTTGGTGAAGCCGCACGATTCGACCAGTCCCGGGTAGTACGGTGGGTTGTAAGTCATCATCAAGACCGGCGCATGAGCAAATCCCTCAATGAGCAATCCCGCCTCGTAATTGGTGGATGGGTTGAGCGGGCCTCTCATGAAGGTCATCCCTTTCTGACGAGCCCACGTCTCTACAGAAGAGAAGAGGGCCGTCGCGGCTGCCTGATCGTCAGCACATTCGAAAAATCCCCAAATGCCCATCTTTTCGTTGTGGAACTCGTTATAATGACGATCTACGAGGCCCGCGATCCTCCCCACTGTCTCCGAACCGCGTCGGGCCAGAAAGAGGATGCGCTCGGAAAACTCCCAGAAAGGATGCCCACCAGGGTCCAGCATCCGGCGAACCTCCGCCTTGAGTGGGGGGACCCAGTTGGGATACTCAGCATAGATTCTCCATGGCAGGTCAATGAAGTCCTTCAATGCCGGTCTCTCTTCCACAGCAATAATCTCTATGCCGGCCATAGTCGTTTCCTTAGAGAGGTTACCACCGAACATTACAAGTTAGCATCTACGAAGTCTTGACGCAAATTTCTAAGGCAGAGGTTACTTTTCCACTCGTTTTCGTATTTTTTCAATGTCCGCATGCTTCACGTATGGAACGATTCGAAACCAAAACCAATGGAATCCATATCCCCCGTGCACCATTTCTTCAATCGCGTCTTCTTTCGTCCATCCCTGTTCTACCACTCTGAACATCGCGATCATAACACCCACTCTATCCGCCCCATACGAACAGTGTATCAGGAAAGGACCATTTTCCCTTTTACGGATTATTCGTAGAACTCTGACCACGTCTATATCTTCAATATGCCATACATTTACACTCAACTCTTCAACGCGTAATCCTGTCTCCCTGATCCTATCAGAATCAAAATAGAACGCCCGCAGGTTTATTATGGTCTTTATCCCCAGTTTCTTAAGGTTCCTCATCCCTTCCTCAATCGGCTGCTCGCTTCTATAAAGATAATCGGTGACCTTATAAAGATTACCAGCTCCCCGCATCTGGACCGGCGTCGCCCATTCTGCCGACCGATTGGACTCTACTCTGCTGCTTAGAGCACAACCCAGGACGGAGGAGACAAAAATCAATAGCAAGGAAATTGCTTTTATCGTATGAGTTTTCCCATCGCTCTCTTTTGTCGCCAAGAGATGTCCTTAGCTATTATTGAGAACAAATAGATTCTTGTCAAGTAATGTCACGACATGGCTCTTAAGCCTTGAAGATTTCTCAATTCGTGCTGAAGTTTAACAATAATGAATAAAATCCTTTCTTCCTTTTTCTTCTCTCTGCTGGTTTCCATCGTGACCCTCGGTGGTGGATGTGCGACCTTGCCGAACGTGTCTGAAGTGATGGTTGAGGCGCCGACCACCCAGACACCACCTCAAATCGCTTCGGCCAAAGGGCCGTTATCCCCCAAGCAGAGCAAGGCCCTCTTGGAACGATTGCAGCGATCCGTCGACCCGACGGATATGCTGGAACGCTATAGTGCCGTAATAGAATCGGTGAGCGAGAGCCCGTTGACGAAGGGGAACAAAGTCACGCTGCTCGTTAATGGTGCGGCTGCCTATGCGGCCATGTTCAAAGCGGTGGAGAATGCCAAAGATCATATCAACATTGAAACCTATACCATGGAAGATATCGAAGATGAGACGGGTCGCAAATTTGCTGATCTGTTGCTCCAGAAGCAGGCTGAAGGGGTTCAGGTGAATCTCGTCTACGATAGTTTAGGCAGTTTCAGTACTCCCGGTGCATTCTTTCAGCGCCTGCGCGACGGCGGGATACACGTGGTCGAATTTAACCCGCAAAATCCGCTCAAGGCCCACGGAAAATGGCGCCTTGCCAAATCGGATCACCGCAAGATACTGATCGTCGACGGCAAAGTCGCCCTTACCGGAGGCGTCAACATCAGTCAGGTTTATTCAAGCGGGCCTTCCGGAACTGGAGGTGAAAAAGAGGCAGAGATGCCCTGGCGCGATACGGACGTTCAAATCGAAGGCCCTGCCGTGGCTGAGTTCCAAAAACTGTTTCTTGACACATGGGAGAAACAGAACGGTGAGAAACTCTCCGACCGGAACTACTTCCCCGATATGAAGGAACAGGGAAATGCCCTGGTGGGGGTGTTGGGCAGTACCCCGGGGGAGGCCAACAGGATCACTTTCATCATGTATGTGGCCGCCATCGCGTTTGCGGAGAACTCGCTCCATATGACGAATGCCTATTTTGTCCCCGATGCGCAGATACTGAAAGCCCTCACCGATGCCGCAAAGCGCGGCGTAGATGTAAAAATTATTCTTCCCGGAGCCACCGACAGATCCCTGGCCCAATATGCGGGACAGTATCATTACTCCGATCTTTTGAAATCGGGAGTGAAGTTATACAAGCGCCGCAATGTCCTGCTCCATGCGAAAACACTGGTGATTGACGGCGTCTGGTCGACCGTGGGTTCCAGCAATATGGAGTGGTGGAGCTTTTCAACCAATGACGAGGTGAACGCGGTTATTTTGAACCGCGAGTTCGCTACGGAAATGGAGAAGCTGTTTGCCGGGGATCTTGCGGAGTCCGACCAGATTCGATGGAAAGAGTGGAAAAAGAGGCCTTTGCTCATCAAAATCAGGGAATGGTTTTCGCATCTCATTGCCCGCCGGTCGGATAGTAACGTCGAAAATGGGGTTGCTTAGACCCTGCCTTTTCCAAATCACTGTAGCAAAAACAACCACACGCTCGCGTAGGAAGTTACTACAAAATAATTGTTGGTCCTTCGACAGACATGAGCCAACGCTTGTCATATTATTCTGTAGATGGCTTTCCTGGTGCAGATAATGAAGGCCCTTGTGATTTGTCAGGTGCGCATCGGAGAGCTTTTCTTAAGACTAAAGCATGGAGGATTGAAAACATGAGCCTCACTTACCGTCATGAATTAATGAAACAGACCCCACTGGCTCCGGATTATGCTGGAACAAATGCACCTTTTCATAGCGGGAATGGAAAGGGAGAAGGCACCATCGCTGGCGGGCTACATAAGATTCTCGCGTTAACGTTCGCATGTTTCGACAGGTGGGTAAAACCTCTGGTCTCACAGACAGAAACGCTGAACCCGAGTCCCATTCAGGAGTACGATCCTTATGTAGAGGGCTTGCTACGATGTCTCCAGAGCCAGCGAAGGGATTGAACATAACAGGATGTGGGCAATACCGTACACATAATTAAAATATAGTAGCTGCATAAGAAGAGAAGAATGGCGCAAAGAAGAAAATGAAAAGGCGCACGGCTTTCAAGCTTCATGCACCGGGAGCGAAGAGCGTTCATCTCGCCGGTACTTTCAACGGATGGAATGAGCGTTCTCATCCTCTCAGGCGGGACAACAGGAGCAAGACCCCGGGCATGTGGCAAAGGATTTTCTACCTAGAACCGGGGGTCTACGAATATCGCTTTATTGTTGATGGCAGAGGGCACGATGATCCAAACGTCACGGAACGATGGACGAATGAGTTTGGCAACTTCGATTGCGTTATCTGGGTATGACGGGAAAGACTCAACGAGTGGCAGGCCGTTATGTTTGCAATCTATTAGCGGAAAGGAGGGATAGAAATGCTCTGGACCATATGTGTGATTCTCTTAATTTTGTGGCTTCTCGGATTGGTGAGTGGCTACACGATGGGTGGCGTCATTCATGTCCTGCTGGTCATCGCCATCATTGTGATAGTGGTCCGGCTCATCCAGGGACGAAAAGTGCTGTAGGGACTTAGACTAAACAACGATTTTCCAAACAAACTTATTACAAGGAGGAGTACTCGCTATGAAACAGAGAAATGTATTTATCCGCTATTTGCTCGTTCTTATGCTGATCGCCACCTTTGTGGCCTGCGCATCGACACCCAAACACGAAAGCACCGGTGAATACGTTGACGATTCGGTCATCACGACCAAGGTAAAATCTCTGCTTGCAGAGGATGATTTTCTCAAATCATTCAAGATCAGTGTCGAAACGTACAAGGGCATTGTCCAACTGAGCGGCTTCGTTAATTCTCAGAACGCCGTCGATAAGGCGGGTCAAATCACATGGACCGTCAAAGGGGTAAAATCCTTAAAGAATAATCTGGTCGTGAAATAGGAGACCGTTATCCTTATCACGGATGGAGCAGGGCGGCCGCGGCCAGGCATTTCCGTGTTACCCCGCCGAGTGCGGCCGACCGGGCTCGTCCGGATATCTTCCCTCATTTTGATCAGCAAAGGAGGTAGCAATGGGAAATGAAAAAGGTTGTTCCGGGTTATGCTGTGTGTTGTCGTTCTTGATCGGTACCGTGGTGGGAGGCGGTATTGCTCTCCTGGGAGCCCCGACATCGGGAAAAAAGACAAGGGAGCAGCTCAAGACGATGGCAGGGGACGCCAAAGAGAAGACAGAAGGTTACTACGATGAGGTGAAGGACAAAGCGTCCGAAGCAACAGAGAAAGTCCAAGGCTATTACCAGGAGGCAAAGCAAACGGTGGAATCTACAGTGGACGTAGCAAAAAAGAGTTTCCAGAAGGCAATAGAGTGATACTTACGGGGAAGGTTCGATGAAACCAAAGATCATAATTGCGATCATGCTGATCGCTCTGGGAATCGCGGCGTTAGCTTACCAGGGCATCACCTACACGACCAGAGAGAAAGTCGTCGATCTTGGCCCCCTCCACGTGACGGCCGAGAAGACTAAAACGCTTCCCCTGCCACCCATTGTGGGGGCTATTGCGCTCGTGGGTGGCATTGTGCTGTTGGTTACGGGAAGCAAGAAAGGCTGATGAGAGGGCGTTCAAGGATAAACTGAAAGAAGGAGAGCGCTATGCTGGGAACTATTTTGATTATCGTCGTGATTTTGATGCTGGTAGGTGCAATGCCCAGATGGCCTCACAGTCGAGGCTGGGGTTACTACCCGAGCGGCGGGCTGGGAATTGTCCTGGTCATTCTCATCATCCTGGTGCTACTGGGTCGGTTTTAGGCGGTGGCCGCAACTCAGCAGCGCATAAGCGGGAACGGACCTCTATGACCTGCTTCGTCGACAAAACAGGGAGGATTAGATCATGCCTTTAATTCACGTGGTGGTGGTTCTGATCGTGGTTGGTGTTCTTCTCTGGCTCATCAACCGATTCATCCCGATGGCAGGCTCCATTAAGACGATCTTGAATGCGGTCGTGGTCATTGCC
>JADGQN010000173.1 GCA_017881765.1 Syntrophobacterales bacterium
TCAGGCACGCTCTCGATCTGCAAGCGATGGGCCGGCCAGGCGAGAATGGTTGATTAGACACAGTAGCAGATATAGACTATGAAACATGAACTCGTCCCCGATCGCCGAGCCCGCGTACTGTCCCCAGGAAATCGGCACTCACGAAAGCAGGTTTAAGCAGGCCATGAAGCAGTCCGTGGAGGAGCCCGGCCGCTTTGTTTATACGCTGGAGCTGGTGCCAGGGCGAGGATCGAGAGGTAAAACCCAGGACGAGGTGCTTCGCACCGCGGAGCAAGCCGCTAAAGGAGACCTCATCGACGCCGTCTCGCTCACGGATAATCCGGGCGGCCATCCAACTCTATTTCCGGATGTTATCGGCCTTGAGATTTGCCGCCTCGGTATCGAGCCCATCATCCACTTCACGTGCAAAGACAAGAATCGAAACCAGATCGAATCGATCCTTTACGAGCTCGACCGCATCGGCATCCATAATCTGCTTGTGATGACGGGCGATTATCCCCGGTACGGCTTTGAGGGTCAGGCCAAACCCGTTTGCGACCTCGACTCGGTCCAGGCGATCCGCCTCATAAGCCGGATGAACGCCGGGTTGGATCTGGACGGAAAAGCGCCCGGCGGCGGCCTTAGACTCCCCCCAACTCATACCTTCAAGGGCGCTGCGATTTCGCCATTCAAGCAGCTCGAGTCTGAGGTCATGGCCCAATATTTCAAGCTCTCAAAAAAAGCACGCATGGGGGCAGACTTCTTCATCACCCAGGTGGGCTTTGATGCGCGCAAGTTTGACGAGCTTCTACGGTATATGCGCCTGCAAAATCTTGCCGTGCCCGTTCTTGGCAACGTATATGTTTTGAGCCTGCCTGTGGCGCGGGCTATGAACCGCATGCTTGTGCCCGGCTGCGTTGTCACTGACGAGCTCTTCAGAACAATTGAAGAGGAGGCGGCCTCTCCCGACCGGGGGAGAGAGGCGAGTCTCACGAGAGCGGCAAAGATGATCGCTGTTCTCAAGGGAATCGGATACAGCGGAGTACACATTGGCGGTCCACATCTGGAGTATGAAGACGTGGAAAGGATCATCGGACTCTCTGAAGAATTCTCCGACAGCTGGCGAGCACTTGTGAGCGAGTTTTCATTTCCGCAGAAGAGTGGGTTCTATCTTTTTGAAAAGGATCGTGAGACGGGTCTCAACACAGATGTGCTTGCGGCACGGCAAACGGGCCCTAGGAAGCGGCTTGGCTATGGCTTCATGCGAACCTTTCATAGCATCGCCTTCGCGCCTGAGGCCCCTTTGTACGCACTTTCCTGTTCCTTTTTCAGGAAGCTCGACGGGACGAGATTGGAAGGACCCGTCACGGAAATTGAGTATTGGATCAAATTCGTCTCTTCCCGTTGCCGCCGGTGCGGTGACTGCACCCTTGCGGAGATGGCATTTCTCTGTCCGCAGTCGCAGTGCCCGAAGTTTCTTTTTAATGGACAATGCGGGGGCTCGAACGAAGGATGGTGCGAGGTATTTCCGGGAAAACGAAAATGTATTTACGTCCGCGCTTACGAGCGGCTTAAAGCGTACGGCGAGGAGCAATCTCTCAGTGGAGAATATATCCGTCCGCGCAACTGGGCATTGGATCAGACATCATCATGGGCCAACTATTTTCTTGGACGGGACCATCGGGCAGAAACCTGCGACGGCACGAATGGAGGTAGGTAAGGAGGGCTTCCCGCCTTTACCCTGCGATCTCCGCGGACTCCAGCGACCTAGCTTCAGCGCATACGCGTCAATTTAACGGTCCAGTTTTTCAGTGAGCGCGGTGTGAGACAAATATGTATTGCGCCCTTCGGCGTCACTCAATGAACAAACGGCAGCCGGAAGACCATGAGAAAACCGTTGGCTGAGAGGATAGTTCCAACCACGGCGCTCATCAACGACAAATAGAAGACGGGCCGTGACGCCGAAAGGATGGCGATAGAGGCCATCACAATGGCAATCTGGAGCAACACTTCGGCGTATTCGAAATATGGGTCCTTGCTCCGGTAGACATCGCGTTCGTGCTCAACTTTTTTTGCTTCTTCCTCAACACCTTTTTTCTCCGCGGCGAAGCGAGTTGCCTCGTCGCTGGCCTTTTTCATGAGCGACTCAATCTGCCCCCGCACCTCCGGCTTCATGGCGTTTCCCCGTTCGAGGAGCTGCGCTTCGAGCAGGAGGCTTTGGGACCGATAGAGGTGTTCACGAATGACCTTTGCCTGATAATAGGCCCATTGATTAGACGCTTCCTGTTGAGCCAGAAGCATCTCCTTCATGGCCTTGCTGCCGCCGAGTGACGTGATGGCCAAGGCCACAGCGAATATGGCCGTCACCAACGCCACTCGCCTGGTAAAGCTTTTTTCCTTTTCTTCTTCAAGTTCCTTTGTATTCGGGAGTTCGATCTCTTCCATGCCGGCTATTCCCCCTTTGAGCGTGATGCAATCGAGCACACCTGCGGCTTATTTTCCGGGAAAAGGTTATACCTTCGGAAGAAGGCTCTGTCAACGGTCCCGCGACAGACATCACCTGACCAGAAGAAAGACCCAGAAAAGTAAGACGATGGCCACGCGGTAAATCCCGAACGGAATGAAGGTATGATGCTTGATGAAATTGAGCAAGAACTTGATGCCGACCAGGGCCGCGATGAAGGATACGACGAATCCCACCGCCAGGAATCCCATCTGCTCAACGGAGAAACTGCCTGCGTTCTTGTATAGATCAAGACACGTAGCCGCCAGCATGGTGGGCACGGCGAGCAAGAAAGAGAACTCCACGATCGTTCTGCGCTTGAGCCCGAGGATCAGCCCACCGACAATGGTCGCTGCCGACCTTGACACCCCGGGTACCATGGCGACGGATTGAAAAAGGCCGATCAAGAGGGCGGTCGGGTATGGGATGGAGGCGAGGTCATCGATCTGTTCTTCCCTGTGTCGGTGGAAAATCTCAAAGACTATCAGGAATATGCCTCCCAGGAACAGGGACCAGAGCACGACGTGGGTACTCGCGAGGAGGTACCGTTTAATAATCTTGTAGAAGAGAAGCCCCAGCACGGCGGTGGGCAAAAAGGCCGCTATCACCCGCTTTGCGATCTCCATGTCGACGAGCAGGGACCGCCAGTAGAGCACCACGACCGATAGAATAGCCCCCAGTTGTATCGCAATCTCAAAGGTCTTGAGAAACTCGGTCTGTCCCAGTCCCATCACCTGGGCAGTAAGCATGAGGTGGCCCGTCGATGATATGGGCAGAAACTCCGTAATGCCCTCTACTATGCCGAAAATTATCGCGTGGAGAAAATCCATGGCCAATATTTGTTCATCTCACGCCGCCGTTGTCAATCTTTTTCCGATCGATCGGAGCTACGGCCGCGCAAGCCCATTGCTTCCGACGCCCAATTCAGGTATACTATTGATGCACAAGAGACACAGGCCCCGAATTCGATAGCGCTAGCGGAGCATCCTGTAAGGAAGCACCAAATCCTAAACATCGAACACGCAAAGTCGAACATTTAGGGTTTTAAAACAACGCTCAAGATTTCGGTTGAGCCGGTAAGCGGATTTAACTACTAAACAACCGGTTTGAGGAGTGAGACAGAGATGTACATTTCAGTGGTAGGTACTGCGGGGGCAGGTAAAACAACGCTCTTCAGGGCGCTCGCCAGTGGGAACAGCTACGGCACGGGTACTGGGGCAACATTGGTCACGATCGATGTGCCCGACGAACGACTCGACGCCTTAGTAAAAATCTTCAACCCGAAAAAAACGGTTTACTCCCGCATCGAACTCGCCGATACCGTGGCGATCCGTGAAGGAGAAGTGAAGAACGAAACAGTAGATGCCAAATCGCTCGAACAGATGCGCAAGAGCGATGCCATCCTGTTGGTGCTGCGTCACTTCGACAGCGGAACTGGCGCTGACCCGATCAATGACTTTCAGACGGTCTATAATGAATTTATCCTTTCCGATATGGCTCAAATCGAGGTAAGGCTGGAGCGCATCCGGAAGCAGTCCGGAAACAAAGCGCAAGGAATCTTTGATCAGGAAAAGGTGCTGCTTGAACAGTGTCTCACACACTTGGAGGCCGAGCAGCCTCTCTCCACTCTGCCGCTTGGAATCGAGGAGGACAAGAGATTGAGGGGATTTCAATTCCTTTCCCGCAAGCCGATGATGATCGTCATCAATTGCGCGGAAGAGACCCTGGGCGACACGGCGATCGCTGCCCGTCTCAAGGAGCGTTTACCGGAGCATGTCCCCGTGATCACCGCATGCGCGCAGCTCGAAGCCGAACTCGCCTCGATGGCGCCCGACGAACAAGCCCAATTCATGACCGGATACGAGATAAAAGAGGCCGTTCGCGGCAGGATCATCCGACTGGCCCGCGACACCCTGGGCCTCATCTCATTTTTGACCGTGGGAGACGATGAATGCCGCGCATGGCCCATCAGAAAGGGCATGACGGCACAGGACGCCGCCGGAACCATCCATACCGATTTCTATCAGAAGTTTATCCGCGCCGAAACGGTCGCCTATGACGACTTCATAAGCCTTGGCGGCTTTGCGGGCTGCAAGAAGGCGGGCGTCTGGCGACTCGAGGGCAAGACCTATATCGTCCGGGATGCGGATATTCTCTGCATCCGCGCGGGTAGTTAAGCTTCCTTGAAGCCCCGAAGCCCCGGGCCACTATTCAAGGCCCGAGGCTTACCAGCCGACATACGCCACTTGCATCACGGAGTAATCGAGGGCCCAGCCCTGAAGTTGCCGCGCCTCTGGTAGAAGCCCGTTCCAGTTTCCTGCCACTGCTCAATGTCACTCTCGTACTGGTAGACCTGCGCATCTATCAGTTTCTCCAAAGCCGGCAGGTCCATGGGCTGCTGTCTCATCCATATCTCAACCTGCGTTGCGCCCTTTGGCGAAGAGATCGAGCGCAAGACCTGCGCGTATTGCTGCAGTGCTTCCATGCCCTCCTTTTCCTTTCCCTCTTTCAGGAGGACGAGGGACTTGTATCCAAGGGTACGCACGTAGGAATAATCCTTTCCGTCCAGGCGTTCAGCCTCCATTACGTAACGCTCCGCGCTCGCCAGGTCGCCCATCTTGTAGCTTGCGGTTGCTGCAAAAGCATACGCAGAAGGCCATTTCTGCGCCTCAGCCGCCTTCAGAAAATCAGCTCTTGCAGCAGCATACTCATCCTCCCGCAAGAGCCGTTTCCCATGAAACATATTGTCGGCGTACATACTCCATTGCGTTGAGCAGGAAAGCGAGAGCAAAGCCATCAGCATGGGTATGCACCACAGAACTTTTTTCATGATCTCCTCCTCTACCCGGTTTTCCTCAAACGCTCTATCTTATGATGTAAGCAGCCGTCCGCGGCGTGTCAACCCCGCGCCAGCATGCCCCGCGGCGTAAGTCCTTCATTCGATTAGTAGCACGGCCTAAGGCGTTAGGTACGGGTCGCCTTCTTTTTCAGTATCAGCGAACCTCCCGCGCCGAGGAGCGAGACAGAGGCGGAAAGGATAAAGCAGCCCGCGAACGTACCTGTTGTGTCCTTCATCCAGCCCGCGACAGCCGGGCCTAGAGACTGACCGACGCCAAAAATGACGGTAACGAACCCGAGAGCGGCAGGCGCAAGCCTGCCTCCCATCGAATCTCCGACCGCCGCAGCCATGATCGCAGGCATAGATGATAAGCCAATTCCAAAAATTATGGAGGAAACATAGGCAGCAGGGATACTTCTCCAGAATGCGAGGATAAAGTACGAAAAAGCGAGGGAAAGATAGGCAAGAGCGAACCCATACCTTCTGCCAATCACGTCCGATATCCACCCCCATATCACGCCGCTGGACATACTGACTAAGCCCATCACCGCGAAGATCTCCCCCGCTTCTTTGGGCGTAAAACCCCGTTCGCTGGTCAGGTAAGCGACAAAGAAAGTCAGGTAAATGATATACGAAAAACCAAACATAAGGTAGACGACTCCGAGTTTCCATATCTCTTTCTGTCGCACCACATCCCCCCAGGCCGAGAAGAAGGTGAAATCGGAACGGCCCGTGCGTTCCTCCTTGCCGCCGTAAATGGAGGTACCCTTCTCGCACGGTCTATCCCGCAAGAAAGAATAGCAGACGAAGGAGAAGGCAAAGACCAGGGTGCCCAGTAAAAACCAGGCATACCGCCATCCTTCGGGCCCGAATTTACCCATGAAATAAGGAAGGATTAACCCGACAATAGAAAGGCCCATCCCCGTCCCGACGGTCAGTATCCCCGCTGCGAGCCCCCTCTTTCGCGCGGCGAACCAGGCCGCGGTTAACGCCATCATCGGGACCACAGCCCCGCCGTTACCCATGCCCGTGACCAGCCTCATTAAGAAAGCGTGCGTAAAGGAACGGGAGAGTCCAGTAAGGAAAAGGCTGATGCCCATGACCAGCATAGACACAAAAATGGTTCTCCGTGCCCCAAAGCGGACGGCAAGAAACCCCCCGACAACCGCCAGACAGAGATAGCCTATGAAATTTGCAGTCCCGATCAAACCGACCTGGGTGTACGAAAGAGAGAGCCCCTCCTTCATCGGGGGCAGTATTACTGAATAGGACATCCTCCCGAAGCCCTGGGTCAGCAAAAGCACGAGTGTACCCGTAAACGCGATAATCCAGGCGTAATGCATCATTCCCCTCTATGGGTGTTTATTGATTCTGATGCAATTTCGGGTAGTTTACAACTGAAAAATTGCTGAAGGAAAAATGGCGGCGCTCCCCGTCCTGAAATCGGCTCCCGGATCATTAGTAAATTCGCTGCACTCTCTACAAAGGGACTTCCATACCAATTTGCATTCAAGCGGACGACCCAGCCTTCGGCCGGGTACCCCGGGCGGCAGTGAGGAGAGCGATAGCGCAGCATCCTGTAAGGACGCAACGACAACGAAGGTATACGCATGAAGGCAAATTGGTATTAAACGAGCCTCAGACGGCAGCCCAGTCTATATCGGTCTTTTCGGAAGGCAGCGGCACGATGAAGACCGGTTTCCGGCTCCTCTCCAGCACCGACCGGGCGACGCTCCCGAGAAATGCCTGCCTCAACAACCCCTTTCCGTGGGTCCCGAGGACAATCACATCACACCCTTCTGTGTCGGCTGTGTTGAGGATTTCTTCCACCGCATAGCCTGCCCTGACGATGATACCGGACACCAGGGCCTCACACGGCGAACCAATCTGCACCTCCACTTTCTGGCAGAAGTCCTCCAGTTGCTTCTTGATCTCGACAACGTCTTCCTCTTTTTCCTGCTCTTTCGCCCTTGTCAAGACCCGCTCTGCATCCGTAAAACCCGCTTCCATATATACCGAAGGAGGAATTGTCCCAATGCAGTGGAGGATCACAATCTTTGCATCATGTTTTCGGGCCATATCCGCGGCAAAGTAGAATGCATAAGACGAGTTCTTGGTGAGATCAGTAGCGTAAAGAATCTTTTTGATTTGTGGGATCATTGCAAGCCTCCATTTTTGTCAATGTCCAGCTGCCCGGCACGATGCTTCCACCGGGTCGGCTCGTTTTGTCTTCTTAGCATAAGATGAGCACAAATAAACCCAATGTCAATTTTTAGGGAACTTTTTTCCTGATCCTGTTGTCAAACAGGGCAGAAGCAAAAAACCCTAAGGAGGTAATATAATGGTACGAAAGATCTTTCTGACTCTGTTGTTTCTGGCACTGGCCATCCCGGCATCGGCATGCGCCCACACAGGAAAGGGGAATCTCGTAGATGTACGCATCGTTTCAGACCATGGCGGAGAGTTCACAAAGTACAGGACCTACCCGCGTCTGGCCGACCAAGGCGCCTATTTTTATGTCGAAGCAGCGAAGGGGCAGAGATACGCCGTTCAGGTGACCAACAGATCGGACAGGCGCGTCGGCGTGGTGATCGCCGTTGATGGAAGAAACATCATTGACGCCAAGAAATCAGTCCTACAGCGCACCGAGCGCATGTATATTCTCGCCCCTTACGAGACAAACACCTTCGAGGGCTGGCGAACAGGCATGGACAGGACGAACAGGTTCTACTTCACCGAGCAGTCTGACTCTTATGCAGAGAAGGTATTTTCCGACGGCTCGGCGATGGGCACCATTGCTCTCGCTGTTTACATGGAAAAGCTTCCCGAACCAATTCCATACATCGAGAAGCAGTCCCGGCTGAACGAGGCGCCCGCCGGGGCAGCACAAGCAGCTCCTGCTCCCCCTGAGAGCCGCTCGTACGATGGGGCCGAAAGAAAGGGCGAACAAGCGGGCACCGGATTCGGCGAGACAACTTACTCGCCTGTTCGCATCGTCAGCTTCGAGCCTGAGCGCACCGCTGTCGAAAAAATCGTTCTGAAATACGAATGGCGGTCAGAGCTCTGTCGTAAAGGGATCATCGGTTGCGAGCCGAAGAACAGGTTCTGGCCTGACGCGCAGGAATTCGCCCCGGTACCGAAAGACTTTAGAGGATGAGCGCTGCGGTTGAGCATCGCCCCGCTGGTGCCGGGGCTCAAGGACCGGGAGCTGTGCTCCCTTGAGGAGCGTCGCCGCTGGCGACTTGAGGCAACTACCTCAAGGCCGAAGGCCGGTCCTTAAGCAAAGCGATCCTCGAATCAGGCCCTGGGCCTGATGGTCCTCAAGCCGGCTATGCAGGCGGTCCGGTTGCGAATAACTCCGAGACTCACTATACTAGAATCACTGTTGCATTGACCGATTGGAGGGAATTGCATGAATGGAGCGGAACTCCTTGTAAAAACCGCCGTCGCATCGGGGATCGAGGTTTGCTTCATCAATCCGGGTACTACGGAGATGCTGTTGGTGAGGGCTCTCGATGCAGTGCCGGGCATCAGGACTATGCTTGGGCTCTTCGAGGGTGTCTGTACAGGCGCCGCGGACGGCTATGGGCGCTTCCTGGGCAGACCGGCTATGACCCTGTTCCACCAGGGACCGGGACTGGCAAACGGCATCGCCAACCTGCATAATGCGCAACAGGCTCGGACACCCGTGT
>JADGQN010000174.1 GCA_017881765.1 Syntrophobacterales bacterium
TCCTCGACCACCGGTATTCTATTGACTTTTTTTTCTACCATCAGTTTTGCAGCGTGTATTGCCGAGTCTGTCGGTGATATTATGGCAACTTCACACGTCATCACATCTTTAACGACCGCATCCTGAACTGACCCTTCCTTCACCGCTCTAAGCACATCCGTCTGGGTGACAATCCCGACGAGACTTCCCTTCTCGGTAACCGGCATCCCGGCTATATGAAATAGTTCAAATTTATTGATAATCACAATTAGCTTCTCAGAGGGATGACACGTCACTACGTTCTTATTCATGACCTCCGCTACCTTCATGCTACCCTCCCTAGAAAGGTTGTCCGAACAGCAACATCTCGTTTATATATTTCTGGAAAGACTCCACGACCCTCATTCCCTTGCGCAGGTTTCCAGCCGCTTCGGGATCGAGCGCATTAGGGTCGACATGGTTCGCGTTGTTGCTGTCAGGCTCATTGATCTGGTTCATCACCCGAAGCCTGACGAAGAGGAGGTACGCATCGACGAGCTCCTCTTCCAGCTCGCGCTTTATGAGATTCATTTCGCGCAGCTTTCTGATCCTCTTCAGGGTGTTGGTATCACCAAGTCCTTCTGCGAGCGCAAGCGCTCGCACAGACATGATGAGGGGAGCCCAGCCGTGGAGCTTGATGTTCAGTTTGCCCTTATGTTCCCCTTCTGCCTCGACCTTGAATCTCCCGAAAAAACCTAGCGCTGTCGGCATGAACACGGCGGACTGCGTCAACTCCTTCATAACGGCCCGGTTCTCCTGCAGCATCGCGTAAAATCGTTGAAGGAAGACGTCGAAGATTCGCTTCGCTCCATAGATGTGTCGAGCGTCGGAGAGAATGATCAGATCGAGCAGCTCCAGCGTTTTCTTGTCCTCCGTCAGGGTCTCTCTTACCTTCTTCTCCCAGTCACGGGTAGAGCCTCGCCATTTCTCATTTGAAGGCATGATTCCACCCTTGCACTTGCTGAAGCCGACAACGTGAAGCCTTTCAACAACCCTCCGGGCAAGCTCTCCATAATACGAGGCGACGAGTTCGCTGACGCCGGCTTTATTCCGGGGCTCTTCTTTGTTTGTAGTCATGCGATAGTTCTGCAGACTCCTGGCAAGGGCCTCGCTAATCGCGGCGTCGTTGGTTTCGTCATAGATGATCATATTATCCTGGTCAGTCACAAAGGTCTGCTCATTCCTGCCCTCGCTGCCGAGACCGACCCAGGCGTACTCCACGGGAGGAGGCCCCAGTCCGTCCTGTTCCATCTCCCGCTCCACAAGGCAAAGTACCCGCGCCGTGATAGCATCTCTGATGTGGCCAAAAAGATCGTGGACGTCAATGAGCGTCTGCTCCTCCAAAAAATAATTCCTCACTCCGGCAACGGAACGCTGATGACACCCCCCGAGCTCCTCGTAAGTTTTGGCCTCTTCTATAGATTTGATCATGGAGGAGAGCTCTGCTTCGAACGTCTCATAGTCCCGCATCGCCTGATAGAGCCTCTCTTTCAGGGCTGAGAGCATATGATAGCGATCATGCCGGAGCAGGGTCTTGTCCCGCATTGCTTCGGCGTATTCTGAGGTAAAACGCTCGATGAT
This sequence comes from Syntrophobacterales bacterium, assembly GCA_017881765.1. Lineage (GTDB taxonomy): Bacteria > Desulfobacterota > Syntrophorhabdia > Syntrophorhabdales > WCHB1-27 > JADGQN01. Next base: position 1,600 of record JADGQN010000174.1, read on the forward strand.
GGAAAAACTGAGCGGCATGTTTTTTAGTCTGTCTCGTCTGTTTAGTCTATTTGGTCCTTTGGTCTATCTGTTCAATCCAGTCTATTTGGTCACTTAGCGCTTCACTTCATGAGTTCAGTGACGTATTGTCCCTACAGGATGCTGCGCTGCAGGATGCTTCCTTACAGGGTGCTCCGCTATCGCTGTCATTTCGAGCGTAGCGAGAAATCTTACTGTCTGCGAGAACTTCAAGATCTCTCCCTTCGGTCGAGATGACACCGTACCATGTACGTTTATTTAGTCTATCTCGCCTGCGAACCAGACAGGCCGGATAGACCAGATTACTTCAGCAAGCCTTCAAGCGTGGCTCTGTTCCCGACCAGCTTGTCCCGTTTCTGGCAGAGATCGTCATAGACCGTTTCCTCTTTCTTGACAACCTCGGGAGGGGCCTTTCCACGGAACTCTTCGTTGTTGATCTTTTTCATCACCCTTTCGATGTCAGGGCCTATTTTTGCGAGCTCTTTATCAATCCTGCCGATCTCCCGGAGGATGATTTGCGGATCCTTGATGGGAATAAAAATTTCAACGTCTTCGTGAATGCCTATGGCAGCCCGCTCTGAGACCTTGTCCGTAACGAAAAGGAGGTCTTCGACCTTGGCCAGCTCCTTAATATAGAACGCGTATTCCTCGAGGAGAGGTGCGTGACGGTTCGCGCGTATCCGCGCCTCGATCCTTACGTTCGGCGCAAAACCCATTTCACCGCGAATATTCCTGATCACATCGACGATACCCATGAGCATATTCATGCCCGCCTCGCCCTGCTCGTCTATCTCCGAGGGCTCATATTGAGGGAAAGGCTCGATCATGATGCTCTCCTTTCCCTTCAGAGGCATCAGCTGATAGATCTCTTCCGTAATAAACGGCATGAAAGGATGGAGGAGCCTCAGGATGTCCAGAAAGGTTCCGTGCAGGGTTGAAGCAGTTGCTCTCGCATCAAATCGGGTCACTTTGCCGTAGAGGTTTGGTTTGACCAGTTCCAGATACCAATCACAGAACTCGTGCCAGACAAAGCTGTGGAGTGTCATTGCCGCTTCGCTGTAACGGTACGCGTTTATGCTTTCCTCAACCTCACCGGCCACTTTGCGGAGACGCGACCGTATCCAGCGGTCGGGCAGGAAACAAGACTTCGGATTCTCGGCGCTGACTTCCTTGCCTTCCAGCAGAGCGGTGGTGAGACGGGAGGCATTCCACAGCTTGTTGACGAAATTACGTCCTCCTTCAATGCGCTCTTCTGAGAGGAGCACGTCGCGGCCTTGGGCCGCCAGCATCGCGAGCGTAAACCTGAAGGCATCGGTACCATACTTGTCGAGCATCAGGAGGGGATCGATCACGTTGCCTTTAGACTTGCTCATTTTGCGCCCTTCAGCGTCCCGCACAAGGGCGTGTATGTAAACCTCCCTGAAAGGCACATCATTCATGAAGTGGAGCCCCATCATGATCATCCTCGCTACCCAGAAGAAGAGGATGTCAAACCCGGTCACCAGCAGCGACGTGGGGTAGAAAGTGCGCAGATCGTCGGTGCTGTCAGGCCACCCAAGCGTCGAGAAGGGCCAAAGCCCCGACGAGAACCACGTGTCGAGCACGTCCGATTCCTGCCGCAGCCCGCCCTTGCATTGCTCGCATGCGGTCAGGTCTTTTCTCGATACATACATCTTCCCGCAGGCGTCGCAGTACCAGACGGGGATACGGTGCCCCCACCAGATCTGTCTCGATATACACCAGTCCTTGATATTCTCCATCCACTCGAAATAGACCTTCTCCCACATCTCGGGGATGATGCTCACCCGGTGGGTCCTGACTGCTTCGATGGCGGGGGCCGCCAGCGGCTTCATGGTAACAAACCATTGGAGGGAGAGCATCGGTTCCACGACGGTCTTGCATCGGTAACACCTGCCAACGCCGAGGCCATAATCTTCGATCTTCTCAAGCAGGCCTTCATGGCGAAGCTCTTCGACAATCTTCTCGCGCGCCTCAAACCGGTCCATACCTTTGTAGTGGAAGGCATGCTCATTCATCTTGCCTTCTTCGTCTATGACCTTGACGATGCCGAGTGAGTGTACCTTGCCGATCTCGAAGTCGTTGAAGTCGTGGGCGGGCGTTATCTTGAGCGCCCCTGTTCCAAACGTCATGTCCACGTAAGTATCGCCTATCACCGGGATCCGTTTCCGCGCAATGGGAAGCAGCACGTCCTTCCCGATGTAATGGTGATACCGCGGATCTTCCGGATTGACCGCGATTGCCGTGTCTCCGAGCATCGTCTCCGGCCGTGTGGTGGCAACCGTGACAAACCCGTCGCCTTCCGCCAGCGGATACCGGATATAGTAGAGATGTCCCTTTGTCTCCTCGTGCTCCACTTCCACGTCAGAGAGCGCGGTCTTGCAGCGCGGGCACCAATTGATGATGTAATTGCCGCGATAAATCAGCCCCTCTTCATAAAGCCTGACAAATACTTCACGCACTGCCCGGGAGAGTCCGGCATCCATGGTGAAGCGTTCCCGGGACCAGTCACAGGAGGAGCCCAGCCTCTTCAATTGTTCGATGATGGTCCCGCCTGACTTCTCTTTCCACCGCCAGACCCGCTCGATGAACGCGTCCCTTCCCAGTGCTGCCGGGGTGAGCCCCTCTTTCGCGAGCTCCCGTTCAACCACGTTTTGCGTCGCTATGCCCGCGTGGTCCATGCCGGGCAGCCAGAGCGCGTTAAACCCGCGCATCCTCTTGTAGCGTGTGGAAATGTCCTGGAGCGTGTTGTTCAGGGCGTGGCCCATGTGGAGCACACCCGTCACGTTGGGAGGAGGTATGACTATACAGAACGGAGGTTTTTCGGACATACTCTCTGCCCTGAAATAACCTTTTTCCAGCCAGAAGCTGTACCATTTCCGTTCGACCGTATTTGGTTGGTAGATCTTCTCTGTCATGAAGTCGATTCTTTGAGCAACTTGTCTATTTCTTCTTTTATGACCTTCTCGGCAATTTCATACAGCACACGCCGCGTATACTCTTCTATAAATGTCGAAAGGACGGGGGTCATCCTGTCCACAAACCTTGGCACCATTTCTTCCACGGTCAGGCTCAGGACCCGGCGCAGCTCAGCCTCCAGGGTCGGCCCCAATTCCTCAGTACTGACAGCAGTCTGACCGCCCAACTCCCTTGCCAGCGCTTCTATACCGAGCTTCACATCGATCTCTTCCTTCACGGCAGCCTCCTTCGTAGCGGGTTCTCCCATCTGTCGTGCTGTCTGTTGTTCTTTCTGTTGTGCCGGTTGCCGCGGCTGTACTGTCTGCTGCTCTCTCTGTTGTCCTGTTTGCCGGACGGCCTGCGGTTCTGTCTCTGTTACCTCCTCCGTAAGCACTATGAGGTCGTCATCTTTGGCAATCCGCTCGTGGACCTTGAAGAAGTTGATCGGTTTTTCTATCACACCCTCGGCTTGAAAACCGAGAAGCTCCGTACTGTCATTCTCATCCTTCATGAAAAAGAACCGGGCATTATCGAGCAGCTTATCCTTCTGCAGTTTCCGGTAAACCTCTATGCCGCTGCTCTTTACCAGATTAACATTGACGATATAGATTTCCGGGTGACCTGTGGCTGCCAACCTCTCAACCTCTTTTGCCGAGGCCGCATACATGATGTCATACTTGTCCTCGGAAAATATGATACGGAAGGCTTCCTTCAGACTGGCGTCCTTATCTGCGATCAAGATCTTTTTCTTCATCGTGCCCCCCTCAAATGGCTATCTTCCAAGGTAGCGGAAGAAATAATTTTTCATAAAGATTGAACGCGTACCTATCCGTCATACCCGCGAGATAGTCACACACGCAGGTAGCAGGCTCATCGTAAAAATCGTCTCTGCGAGTCTCTTCCAAAAAGGCGTCCGGCTTCTTGAGGAAATAGACGTAGAGCTCCTCCAGGATTCTTGAGCACTTTTCGAAGTCTTCGTGCACCAGCTTACTCTCGTATACACGCCGCCACAAAAAATCGCGTAGCTCCTCCATCCGCTCCTCAATCTCCTTCTTGATGCAAATGCCCCGCTCTTCATTTTCAAGCGATTCCCATATGACCCCGCGCACCATCGAGTCGATCCTCTTTCCGTGTGTCTCTCCGAGAGACTTGACGCACTCTTTCGGCAGATCGGAAGGTTCAATCACATGCCCCCGGATCGCGTCATCGATGTCATGATTGGTATAGGCAATGACATCCCCCACCCTGACTACTTCAGCCTCACGCGTCAGCGGCTTATCCTTCACCTGCTTCGCGAGGATATCACCCTTACCCTTGGCATGTTTTACAATGCCGTCACGCACCTCAAGGGTTAAGTTAAGACCCTGCCCATCCCGTTCCAGACGGTCTACGATACGCAGGCTCTGCTCCTGATGGCTGAAACCACCCTTGTGTATCCTGTTCAAAGCCTCCTCGCCCGCATGCCCGAACGGTCCGTGTCCCAGGTCGTGACCAAGAGCGATAGCTTCAGTAAGATCTTCGTTGAGGAATAATGCTTTCGCGATGGTCCGTGCGATTTGGGATACCTCCACCGTGTGCGTCAGCCGCGTCCGGTAATGATCGTCGGTAGGGAAGAGGAACACCTGTGTCTTGTGCTTCAGCCTGCGAAACGACTTACTATGTATGATCCGGTCCCGATCATGCTGAAATGCCGGCCGTATGTCGCACGCAGGTTCCGGCCTCTGCCTGCCCCTCGTCATAGAGCTTTTCTGGGCAAACACAGAGAGCGTACGCTCCTCTCTTTCCTCTAATCTCTCTCTAACGTTCATACGCTCAAGGGGTGCAATTCAGGCTACTGTATCATAAGAGTGGCGCCATTTCAACAGACTAATAGTATTTTCGGTGAGTTTCGATTGTGGACGGATTGGTCACTTCGCCGAATTTGTTGGAATTGGACGGTGCGGGGCCGAACGCGGGGAGAGCGAAGCGTATATGAGTCGCCCATGATCCACAGCACTATAGTAAAGCCTTAATCCTGTTCTTTACCAAAATAATTGACAAAGCATCGCAGCCGTATTATATTGCAAACATGTCTAGACGAGTAGTAGGCTTTCGCGTAGCCTGTGCCCTGATGGTAATTACGTTCTTCGTGACGGGGCAGACCTTGCATGCGGCCGCAGCCATGCGAGGGCCGTGCAGCCTGAAGGCTGCCACGACTAAGCATGCGCACATGGACAGAACGGGCCAGCACTCTGCTCATCAGGGTGGTTGCTGCTGTGAGAAATCGGCACCATGTGACTGCGACTTCAACCGGGGTAGCAACGATGAAGGTTCGGCTCTCCCTATCACAGCCGCCACTTATTCAACAAGCCTCACATCGCTTAATGCCTTGGCAGTACCGACATGTATTGCAGTAGTCGCGCATTCGCCGGAGAAGACGCTCCACCCGGACTGGGTGCGGGCGAGGGCTCCTTCAGAAACTTTACTCCCAAACACAACCAAACTCATCTGTTGATGTAACGCCTCTGTCAGATGCTCTCGGTGCGCCCTTGCGGGCCATTGAGCAGTCAATAATCCTGTCTTAAGTTTGACTAGAACTTCATTATGACTAATTACACTGCCCGCTCATGTAACGGGCAGCAAAAAACCGATCAGGAGGATCGACATGAAGAGATTGACACTTCTTATGGTCATGGTTCTGTTACTTGCGGGTACGGTCTACGCGAAAGATTACGAGGTAACTAAAAAGGCAGGAGACCTCACCGTGGACGTCAAGATCGACAAGAACCCACCGATCTCGGGGACGAACAACATGGAAATCGCCTTGAAAGATGCAGGCGGAAAGGCTGTTACCGATGCAAAAGTATTGGTCGAATATTCCATGCCTGCCATGCCGGGCATGCCTGCCATGAACTACAAGACCGATGCCCAGATTAAGGGTGACGCCTATAAGGCAGCGATGAATCTCTCGATGTCCGGCTCATGGAACGTCAGCATAAAAGTGACCCGGGCCAATAAGACACAGACGGCGAAGTTCACCGTGGATGCGAAGTAGCGGGAGCGTGCGTCTTCGCGTATGGCCTCGTGGGCAACCAACATGAGAGGGTCAGGGTCAGGAGGTGAGTGCTTTGAGACTATTTCACGTTACACGTATGCGGCATATTATGAAAACGGCAACTGAATACTGGAAAACCTTTCGCAGCCGTCATTCCGGCGGATGCCGGAATCCAGTATATTTCTGGATGCCGGATCGAGTCCGGCATGACGAACTATTTACTGGCCGGAACAAAAGCGCTGCCGGGCTTTCCGCCGCGCCGCTTCTGCTGGCCTTGCTCCTGATGATCTCCCCGGGGATAGCCGGGGCTGCCGATCAGCCGCTCCGGCTGCAGGAGCTCATTGACGAGTGCCTGAAGAACAGCCCGGAACTTCGTGCCTTTGAGTCAAAGGTGGAAGCGGCAAAATACAGAATTCCTCAAGCAAAGAGCCTTCCTGACCCGATGTTCATGTTTGGTTATCAGAACGAGGGGTTCAGGAGGATCACCATTGGGGAGGAGCCCCAGGCAATGGGGATGTTCGGCCTATCGCAGATGTTCTTCTTCCCCGGCAAACGGGACCTGAAGGCGGAGATGGCAGCGCGGGATGCCGAAGGGCTTGCGGCTCTTTACAGTGCGGCTAAACTGAGGTTTGCGGCGAGGGTCAAGGAGCTCTATTACGATCTCTTCCTTGCCAACAAGACGATCGACATCCTGCAAGAGAGGGCTGACCTTTTTTCCAGGGTCGAGGATGCGGCGACAGCGCGTTACGCGTCCGGCATGGGCTCCCAGCAGGAGGTCGTAATGGCACAAACCGAAAAATATATGCTCCTGGAAAGAGAAGAGATGCAGAAGCAGAAGATAGAGGCAGCCCAGGGCATGCTCAACACGACCATGGGTAGAGATGTGAATCATCAGGTGGGGCGGCCTGCAGAAACCTCTCAGACGCCATTGAGCCTCACCCTGGACGAAAGCCTCTCCCTGGCAAAGGAGCGCTCCCCGGAAGTAAAGGCAAAGGAGAAAATGATTCAGGGGGCACAGGCGAAGGTGAAGATGGCCAAGAAAGAGTATTACCCCGATGTGACCCTGAGCGCCGGCTACTTTCCAAAAACAAACGGCCTTCTCGATATGTACAGCCTGACTGCCACCATCAACCTGCCCATCTTCTACAAGACGAAACAGCAGCAGGCGGTGCTCGAGGCGAATGCTTCCCTGAGCGAGGCCAGACAAGAGCTTCAGGCCACTGAGTACATGCTCGCATCCGCCGTCCGTGACAGCTATTCCATGGCAAAGACCGCTGGGCGGTTGATGGCGCTATACAGGGACGGGCTCATCCCGAAAGCGCAGCAGGACGTACAGCTCGGTCTGTCCGGTTATGTGGCGGGCAA